>NZ_JAGXKC010000280.1:0-333 GCF_019091045.1 Stenotrophomonas sp. GbtcB23
TCGCTTGCTTACAGTCCCGAACTGCCAGACCCT
The DNA here is from genome assembly GCF_019091045.1 of Stenotrophomonas sp. GbtcB23. Lineage (NCBI taxonomy): Bacteria > Pseudomonadati > Pseudomonadota > Gammaproteobacteria > Lysobacterales > Lysobacteraceae > Stenotrophomonas > Stenotrophomonas sp. GbtcB23. The sequence continues at coordinate 34 of NZ_JAGXKC010000280.1, forward strand.
TTGCCGGCTCTAGCGTTTCCGCATGCGCTGCAAGGGAAGTGCCACCAGCTGTGACGCCAGACGAAGTGCCAGGATCCGCTATTGCAGCGCATTGGTTGTAGTAGGCGAGACGAACTTCACACTTGTTTCCGACTTGTTTACTACACTCATCCATCGCAAGTGACGACGCAGCGCGCTTTGCCTTTTGGGAAACAGCCGCCCCCGTAGCGAGAGGTGCACCCGGACTGGGAGACTTGTCTTCAGCAATCGCACCCCAGCGCGTTTCCCACTTCCCGGTTGGTCGAGGAGAAGCGCCATTTG
>NZ_JAGXKC010000281.1:0-332 GCF_019091045.1 Stenotrophomonas sp. GbtcB23
GATGATCCACAATTCGGCAACGCCGCATGTGGAGGTCGATCCGGAGACCTACGAGGTCCGCGCCGATGGCGAACTGCTCACCTGCCAGCCGGCCACGGTGCTGCCCATGGCGCAGCGCTATTTCCTGTTCTGAACCGCCCGTTTCAGAACAGGGAAAACCGCCTGTTTTCAAGCGACTGCTCTATTCTTCTGCCGGTCATGTATGCATGAAGTGCATGGCTGTTATGTCGCACCTCTTTCATGCTGCACTGCAAGAGAATTTGCGCTAGCGTTTTTCCGTTTCATTCCGGCGGCTGTCCTGGCTGCCCATTTTCCCGACATACCAGGAGAAA
>NZ_JAGXKC010000282.1:0-331 GCF_019091045.1 Stenotrophomonas sp. GbtcB23
CAGCCCCCTACGGGACACGCCGTAAACCCATCCTTGGGGGCTTGGCAAAAACATCCATGTTTTTGACAGTCCCTACGAGGGCTGCCCGCCAACCGCCCCCGACAGATGGCCGCATGCGGTTGGAAAATCAAGATCAAGATCAAGATCAAAGGCAGCGACGCAGGGCGTCGCTCTACACCAGTGGCCACCAGCCAACCGTCAATGGGTCGGCGGGGGTGGGTTTGCGGGACTGTAGAAAACATGGATGTTTTCTACAAGCCCCCATGGATGGGTTGAGGTGGTCTAATCCGGTTGGACACTCGATAGGATCAATCCAAGCATCGAGGTGACC
>NZ_JAGXKC010000283.1:0-331 GCF_019091045.1 Stenotrophomonas sp. GbtcB23
AGGCGATCGTGCAGCTTGCCGAGGCTGCCCATGAGCGCTACGGCTTCCGTGACTTCAAGCTGAAGGGTGGCGTCCTGTCCGGCGACGAGGAAATCGCGGCCGTGACCGCCATCGCCCACCGGTTTCCCGAGGCGCGGGTCGCCCTGGACCCGAACGGTGCCTGGTCGCTTGATGAGGCGATCCGCCTCTGCAAGGGCCGCAACGACGTGCTTGCCTATGCGCAGGATCCCTGCGGGGCTGAGCAGCGATATTCCGGCCGGGAGGTCATGGCCGAGTTCCGGCGGGCGACGGGCCTGCCGGCGGCCACGAACATGGTGGCGATGGGCTGGCG
>NZ_JAGXKC010000284.1:0-330 GCF_019091045.1 Stenotrophomonas sp. GbtcB23
GGATCGCCGATATTGAGGAATGTAATCGCCGATCCCAGCAGAATGCCGTTGGCGTCAAGCACCGAGGCGGCGACGATCAGGGCGGGCAGCGCATTCGCCAGGATTTCCGAGACGATGATGCGCGGCGTGCCGTAGCCCAGGCCGCGCGCCGCCATGACGAAATCCGCCTCACGCAGCGACTTGAACTCGGCGCGCGCCAGCCGCGGGATCATCGGCCAGGAGGCCAGTCCGATGGAGAGCGCGACCAGGTTCAGCGAGGCGTCGCCGATCGCCAGCAGGACGATGATCAGCAGAATCGTCGGGATCGTCTGGAAGATCTCGGTGATGCGC
>NZ_JAGXKC010000285.1:0-329 GCF_019091045.1 Stenotrophomonas sp. GbtcB23
GCATGCACGATATCGATGGCGTGCTCGCGGATCAGCCCGCAAGTGCAGCGCAGGTCCAAGTCGCCACAGACGACCATGTGGCCGATCTCTCCGGCTGTGCCGCTCGCCCCGACATGCAGCCTCCCGTCAAGGACATAGCCGACGGCAATGCCGGTGCCGGCATTGAACATGATGAAATCGCGGTGTTTTCGTCCCAGGCCGAACTTCAGTTCGCCAAGCGTTGCAGCATGAACGTCGTTCTCGATCCAAGTGGATAGGCCGCTCCGCTCCCGCAGAACATCGGCAATCGCGAGGTCCGCCAACCCCAGCGTGATCGACCGCACCAGCTT
>NZ_JAGXKC010000286.1:0-329 GCF_019091045.1 Stenotrophomonas sp. GbtcB23
TCTCGTAAAGTGCGGTCAGCACCTTCTGGCAATAGGATGAGAACGGGTGCGAATAGAGGATCGGGCGCATGACTGCCTCCCACAGCCGCTTGCAAGACGAAACCGGTATCGACTAGCTCAACCGATCTGGATTTGCAATCGGTTTATGCGAGGCGCCCGATCGGGATGATTTCCTTCGACAGGGGGTGGAAATCGTTGCCCTCCCAGTCGCCGAGCCATGTGTCGACCGCAAGCCCTGCTTCGGCGATCAGCCTTTCGAGCCCGTCCCTCGGCGTGTAGCGGATCTGCGCCGAGGCGGAGAAGTCCTCGCCGGTCGCGATCACGCGGAA
>NZ_JAGXKC010000287.1:0-328 GCF_019091045.1 Stenotrophomonas sp. GbtcB23
GCATAGAGCGATCTTGTCGCCTTACGGGGATCACAAACCCCTCACTGCTTATTGCGAGTCACATAAAGCCGTGGCGTAATTGCATCTCCGCGCAGGAGCGTCTTGACGGACATAACGGCCTTCTTCTCACGCCCGACGCCGACCTTCTTTTCGACCGTGGGTTCATAAGCTTTTCAAACGACGGCGGTGTACTAGTATCACAGCGTGTAGATCACGCCGACATACGTCGGCTTGGTTTTGAGCATCTGGTTCACGAGCAATTTGGATTTGCAGAGGCTGCCATGCTTTGGTGGAGCGCAGGACTAAGTGAAGGCCAGCGCCGGGACAT
>NZ_JAGXKC010000288.1:0-328 GCF_019091045.1 Stenotrophomonas sp. GbtcB23
AGGGTTCGGTCAGGAAAAGGCCGTAGCCGGCGGCGGGCTGCCGGAGGTTGTCGCGGAAGACGCCCGTATTCGTGACGTTGGAACCGCGCACGAAAAAGGAATCATACCGAGGATCGGCGCCATACGCGTTCACCCTTGCTCCCGGTGTATAGGCGATGGCGTCCAGAAGCGATTGCGGATTGCGGTCCTCGATCTGCTTTTCGGTGACGGACGATATGGTCTGCGGCGTCTCGACGAAGGGAGTATCGGCCTTGGCGCCGGTGGCGCTGCTCTTGCCGACGTAGCCATCGGCATCGATCACGCCGCCGCTGCCTCCGTCCAGCACGAT
>NZ_JAGXKC010000289.1:0-328 GCF_019091045.1 Stenotrophomonas sp. GbtcB23
CATCACCTTCGACTGTTGCGTGGAGCCCGTCTGGTCAAGGGCGCGCGCCAGTCCAAGCAGATCTTCTATGAGGTAGCGGACAAGCACGTGAGCCAGGAGCTGCTGGACATGGCCATCCACATCGTTGAGGACAACAGCGCCGACTAGCCTTGGTGCGAAACAGCCCTTACCGCGTCCCGTGAGGCCTATCCTTACGACCAGATCCGGTGCAAGTCATCCACGACCAGCACGTGATGGTGCCCGCCTTGGTTCGCGTGCTGACGCAAGTGGGGGTGATCCGCCGACAGGTTCGGATGGTCATGGGCCAAGTCCGACGGGTCGCTGGCCG
>NZ_JAGXKC010000029.1:0-56257 GCF_019091045.1 Stenotrophomonas sp. GbtcB23
CGCTCCACGAAGCGCAGGTGGCCTGAACGCCCCTTGAGAGTGTCCAGAAAAACTTGACCACCACAGGTTCACGGCGTGTCCCGCAAACCCACACCCGCCGGCCCAAAACAGTGAAACCGCAGGCCGCCGGTTTTGATTTACGGCACTACTCACCCAAACTCAAAATTCATCACTGGCGCAGCCGGCCCCACGAACTCGCCCTGCACATAATCAACGCCTGCGCTGAACAACAGACTCATCGAGCCGTTGTCGGCGACGAACTCGGCGATGGTGCGGATGTTGGCTTCCTGCGCGCGCGTGGTGATTTCGGCGATCTTCTCGCTGTTCTCGCGGGTGCGGGCGAAGTCGCTGGTGAAGTCGCGGTCCAGCTTGAGGAACTGGGGCTGGAAGTGTGCCAGCAGCTGGAACGAATCCAGGCCCGAGCCGAACTGCTCCAAGCCGATCCGGCAGCCCAGCGGTGCCACGTCGGCCAGGAACTGCTGCGCGTTGCGCAGGTGGGTGAACACCTTCGCTTCCGGTGCATGCAGCCACAGCCGCTCGCCCGGTACGCCGTGCGCCTGCAGCTCGCGGCGGATGGTGGCCACCATCTGCGGGTCGTTGAACGACTCCGGCGTGATCTTCACCATCATGTGCGTGGCATAGCCGGCGCGCTCGCGCTCGCCCAGCACGCTGATCGCATGCGCCACCACCCAGCGGTTGATGTCCGCCAGCAGCCCGTGTTCCTCGGCAATGCCCAGGAAAGCGGTCGGGCTGAGCAGCTCGCCGTTGTTGTCCAGGCGCAGGTACGCTTCGTACAGCTCCAGCGGTTCGCCGCCCAGGTTGAGCACCGGCTGGTAATGCAGCTGGAAGCCGTCGCCGGCCAGCGCCTCGTTGATCCGGGCCACCCAGCGCTGGATGCGTTCTTCTTCCACGCGGTCCACTGCCGCCGGATCGAAGATCCGGCTGGTGTTGCCCAGCTCCGATGCGGCCTGCTGGCATTCGGTGGCGCGCGCCAGCACCTGGCCGATGCTCGCGATCTTCTCGCCGACCTGCACACCGCCGATGCTGACCGTGACCGTGGCCGAACGCTCGCCGATGCTGAACACCTGCGCCGCGAACGCCTCGCGGATCCGGTCCGCCAGTGCCTCGGTCTGGGCGAACGCACCTTCGGTCAGCACCGCCAGGCTGTGCTCGCCGAAGCGGGCCAGCTGCGCGGTGTCGCCGACGGTGTCGGCCAGCACCCGCGCCAGCGCTGCGATCAGGGCATCGGCCGAGTCCAGCCCGATGTCCGGCAGCAGGCGCGCGTAGTGATCCGGTTCGATCAGCAGCAGCCCGAACCGGCCCTCGCTGCGGCCGGCCTGGGCCACCGCGTTTTCCACGTGCAGCATGAAGGTCTGGCGGTTGAGCAGGCCGGTGACCTGGTCGCGCTGGCGCAGGTCCTCCACCTCGCGGGCCAGCTCCGGGTCGAATTCCATGCGGCGGCGGAACACCACCTGCAGGCAGCTTTCGCCTTCATAGGTGGCCGGGGTGAATTCCATCGTGGCGGCGAACACCGCCCCGTCCTGGTTGCGCGCATCCACCTGGTACTGCGGCGGCGGCGCTTCGCCCTTGCTCAACGACTTGAGCAGCTGCTTGAAGCCGTCCACGTGCTGCGGGGCGACCATGTCCAGCAGCGAAATGCCTTCCACGTCGTCGAACGATTCGAACCCGAACATCTCCAGGTACGCCTCGTTGGCGCGGATGTGCATGCCTTCGTGGACGTAGGCAATCGGGTCGCGCGAGGAGGAGATCAGCGCGTCGCAGCGGCGCTCGGTCTCGCGCATCTGCGCCTCGATGCGGCGCAGGCCACGGCGCGCGTGCAGGTCGGTCCACTCGTTGCGCACCACCGCCAGCAGGTGCTCGGGGCGGCTGCGCAGGGCCACCGCGCGGATGCCGTTGGCACTGGCTTCCACCCATTCGGTTTCGTTGATGGTCTCGGCCAGCAGGATCATCGGAATGTCCTTGCCGCTGGCCGCGATCTGCTGGGTCACCTGCAGCAGCGGGATGCTCTGCGCGGGCGCGGCCAGCACCAGGTCGATCGGCTGGCCGCCGATGATCTGGCCCAGCTCCTCGACGTTCTGCGGGCGCGCCGGGCGCACGGCAATGCCGCTGTTGCGCAGCATGCTGACGATGGTTTCGGCGTTCTCGCCGCTGTCATCCACGATCAGCAGGCGGACGGTGATGTCATTCGCGTTCTGCATTCACTACTCCCCGGACTGCAAACTTGATACACGATGCATGTGACTTCGTCCATGCCGGCGGCGGGCGCCGATCACGGAATGAAAGGGCCGCTACACGACCTGGCCGGCGGCATGGCCGCTGGCCCAGGCCCACTGGAAGTTGTATCCCCCCAGCCAGCCGGTGACATCCAGTACTTCGCCGACGAAATGGAGACCCGGCACCAGCTGCGACTCGAACGTGCTGGACGACACCTTGCGGGTGTCCACGCCCCCCAGCGTGACCTCCGCGGTACGGTACCCTTCGGTGCCGCTGGCCACCAGTGGGAAATCCTGCAGCAGCGCGGCGGCCTGGCGCAGCTCGCGCTCGTCGATCTGGCGCACCGGACGGTCCGGCAGCCAGTGTTCGCACAGGCGCAGCGCCAACCGGCGCGGCAGCACCTCGGACAATACCGTGCGCAGCTCGGCCGCGCCCCGGTCGCGTTTCATGGTGCGCAGCCAGTCTTCGGCATCCTGTCCCGGAAGCAGGTCCAGGCGCAGGTCGTCGCCCGGTTGCCAGAACGAGGAGATCTGCAGGATCGCCGGGCCGCTGATGCCGCGATGGGTGATCAGCATCGAGTTGCGGAACTCCACGTCGTTGCAGCGCGCCGCGATCGGCAGCGCCACCCCGCTCAGGTCATGGAAGCGCTCCTGGTGCTTGCCGCTCAGGGTCAGCGGCACCAGCCCGGCGCGGGTCGGCAGCACCTCGTGGCCGAACTGGCGGGCCAGTTCATAGCCGAAGCCGGTGGCCCCCAGGCTGGGGATGGACAGGCCGCCGGTGGCGACCACCAGCGAGGCGGCATGGAAGCGGCCCTGCGCGGTCTGCACGTGGAAGCCGTCCGCACCGCGCTCGACCTTCTCCACCGCGCAGTCGGTCCGGATCTGCGCGCCGGCGGCCGTGCATTCGTCCACCAGCATGCGCACGATCTGCTTGGACGAGATGTCGCAGAACAGCTGGCCCAGCTCCTTCTCGTGGTAGGCGATGCCGTGCCGCTCGACCATGTCGATGAAGTCCCATGGCGTGTAGCGCGCCAGCGCGGACTTGCAGAAGTGCGGGTTGGCCGACAGGAAGTTGGCCGGGGCGGTGCCGGTGTTGGTGAAGTTGCAGCGGCCACCGCCGGACATCAGGATCTTCTTGCCGACCTTGTTGGCATGGTCGATCACCTGCACCATGCGCCCGCGCCGGCCGGCGGTAAGCGCGCACATCAGCCCGGCAGCGCCGGCACCGATCACCAGGACATCGCAGCGGATCGTACTCATCGGCGCTGGATCAGGCCTGCGGCTTCTGCTTGCGCCAGGTCGGGGTGAAGGTCAATTCCTTCGTGTCCGAGATCAGCCGCACTTCGCCGTCCTGGATCATCACGTCCCAGCGCATGGTGCGCTCGATCTGCTCGCCAAGCTCGGTGACGAGGTCGCCCGGCAGGTCCATGACCTCCAGCGACGCCAGCTTGTTCAACGCCGCGCTGTTGCGCTTCCACCAGGTGTCGGTGAGGTTGCTGCTGCCGTACATCACCAGCTGCACCGCGCGGGCACGCCCACTGGCCTTGCGCAGGCGGGATTCGTCCGGTTGGCCCAGATCGATCCACAGCTCGATGTCGCCGGTGTAGTCCCGGCGCCACAGGTCCGGCTCGTCGTCCACGCTCAGTCCGCGGCCGAATTCCAGCCGTTCGTCGGCGTTCAGGGCAAAGGTCAGCATGCGCACCATCAGGCGCTCATCGGTTTCCGACGGGTGCTGGGCCAGGGTCAGGTTATGGGTGGCGTAGTAGCCACGATCCATGTCGCTGATCTGCAGTTGGGCCTTGCGGATGGTGGCGGTGAGGGCCATGGGGGTACCGTAAACAAAGAGCGCCATGATAATGCGTGGGGTATGCACCCGTCCGATCCGATTACCGGCCACGTTGCCGCCAGCCGCCTGCAGTTGCCCCCGGGCGACTGGCGCTGCCTGCTGGATGGGCTGTGTGCGCGGTTCCCGCGCATCGACCGTACCCAATGGCAGGACCGGTTCGCGCGGGGCCGGGTGCGCGATGCGCAGGGCAGGGCGCTGGCGGCCGACCACCCCTGGCAGGTGGGGCTGGAGATCCACTACTTCCGTGAGGTGGCGGACGAGCCGGTGATTCCGCACCAGGAGGCCATCGTGCATGTCGACGCGCACCTGCTGGTGGCCGACAAGCCGCACTTTCTGCCGGTGACCCCGGCCGGCGGGTACGTGCAGCAGACCCTGCTGGCGCGGCTGGTGGCCCGGACCGGCAATCCCGACCTGGTGCCATTGCATCGATTGGACCGATTGACGGCCGGTCTGGTGCTTTTCTCTACATGCACTGAGACGCGCGATGCATACCAGCGGCTGTTCCGGGAGCGGCGCATCGTAAAGACCTATGAGGCCATTGCGCCGGGACTGCCCGGGCGGGCGTTCCCGCTGGAGCGGCACAGCCGGCTGGTGCCGGGCGAGCCGTTCTTCCGCATGACCGAGGCCCCGGGCGAGCCGAATGCGCGGACGCGGGTCGAGGTGATCGACGCGGCGGGCCCGTTCTGGCGCTATCGCCTGCATCCGGAGACCGGCCGCAAGCACCAGCTGCGCGTGCATATGGCCGCGCTTGGGGCGCCGATCTGCGGGGATGACCTGTATCCGGAACTGAACCCGGCCGGGCCGGGCGCTGCTGCACCTGTGCTTCAACTGCTGGCGAAGGCCCTCGCGTTCGAGGACCCGCTGACCGGCGAGTCCAGACAGTTCAGCAGCGGGCTGAACCTTTAGGGCCGCTGGGCCTGCCGTTTGGCTGCAATTAAGGCGGAAAATACATGAATAGGGTGTCGGAATTCGTGTAGCATTCCCCAATCCCTTGTCCTGTCAGGCGGGAGGGGGGAGGTGGCTGAATAACCCAGCTATCGCTTTTTGGGTAAAAGACGCGTATCGTCCCCCACACTGTGTTTGCTAGGGTCACCGTGAATCGTGGCCTGATGCGGTTGATCTCACGATCCGCTCATCGATCCGCTTTACCAACGCCTGCAACTCAGTCTCGGCTCCGGAAATCCGGTGGTCGCGATTATTTCAACTTATGTTTCAGGAGTTAGTTACATGTCTGATCGTCAGAGCGGTACCGTCAAGTGGTTCAACGATGCCAAGGGCTTCGGCTTCATCACCCCGGAAAGCGGCCCGGACCTGTTCGTGCACTTCCGTGCCATCCAGGGCACCGGCTTCAAGTCGCTGCAGGAAGGCCAGAAGGTGACCTTCGTCGCCGTGCAGGGCCAGAAGGGCATGCAGGCTGACCAGGTGCAGGCCGCCTAATAGGCTCCTGCCACCGCAAGGTGCCAAGAACGCCGGAAGCGAAAGCTTCCGGCGTTTTTTATTGCGGGTAGCATGGGCGTTTGCCCCCCTGCGGACCTGCCGATGATCAAGGTGCACCATCTGGACCACTCGCGCTCACAGCGCGTGCTGTGGATGCTTGAAGAGCTGAACCTGCCGTACCAGCTGGTTACCTACCAGCGTGACCCGAAAACCTGGCTGGCCCCGCAGGCGCTGCGCGACATCCATCCGCTGGGCAAATCGCCCGTGCTGCAGGACGACGCCCTGGTCCTGGCCGAATCCGGCGCGATCCTGGAATACCTCGCTGACCGCTACGACAGTGGCCGCCAGCTGTCGCCCGAGCCGATGCCGGCGCAGGCCGCCGAGCGCGTGCGCTATCGCTACTGGATGCATTACGCCGAAGGTTCGGCGATGCCGCCATTGCTGATGAGCCTGGTGTTCGCGCGGGTACGCAAGGCACCGATGCCGTTCTTCGCCAAACCGATCGCGCGCGGAATCGCCGACAAGGTGATGAAGGGTTTCGTAGGCCCGCAGCTGAAGCTGCACCTGGACTGGATGGAGCGCGAACTGGCCAGCTCGCCCTGGTTCGCGGGTGAGCGCTTCACCGCCGCCGACATCCAGATGAGCTTCCCGATCCAGGCCGCGGCCTCGCGCGCCGGCAGCATGGAGCGCTACCCCAAGCTGCAGGCATACCTCGCCCGGATCGCACAGCGCCCCGCGTTCCAGCGTGCCGTGGAGCGCGGTGGCCCGCTCGACCTGAGCGCGGGCGCGGCCTGAGCTTGCGGGGGCGTGCCGGTGCCCCCACCTTGTCGTGATGAGCACTGAACCGCTGCGCTTCGACAACCGATTCATCCGCGACCTGCCCGGCGACGACGAAACCGGCCCCCGCGTGCGCGAGGTGCGCGGCGCGGCGTGGTCGGCGGTGATGCCCACGCCGGTAGCCGCGCCCACGCTGCTGGCGTACTCGCCTGAACTCGCGGAGCGGTTGGGTCTGGGCCGGGATCTGCTGGACAGCCCGGATTTTGCCCGCGTGTTCGGCGGCAACGCCCTGTATGACGGCATGCAGCCCTGGGCCGCCAACTATGGCGGGCATCAGTTCGGGCACTGGGCCGGCCAGCTCGGCGACGGTCGCGCCATTTCACTGGGCGAGCTGCTGGCGCCGGAGGGTGCACGCTGGGAGCTGCAGCTGAAGGGGGCAGGGCGCACACCGTATTCGCGCGGCGCCGACGGCCGTGCCGTGCTGCGCTCGTCGATCCGCGAATTTCTCTGCAGCGAAGCGATGCATCACCTTGGCGTGCCGACGACGCGTGCGCTCAGCCTGGTTGCCACGGGTGACAGCGTGGTGCGCGACATGTTCTACGACGGCCATCCCGAAGCGGAACCGGGTGCGGTGGTGTGCCGGGTGGCGCCCTCGTTCCTGCGCTTTGGCAGCTTCGAGCTGCCCGCGTCGCGCGGTGAGGTGACGTTGCTGCGGCAGCTGGTCGACCTGTGCATCGCGCGCGATTTTCCCGAACTGGCCGCTGGGGGCGAGCAGCCGTATGCCGCCTGGTTCGCGCAGGTCTGCGAGCGCACGGCGGTGCTGGTAGCGCACTGGATGCGGGTCGGCTTCGTGCATGGGGTGATGAACACCGACAACCTGTCCATCCTCGGCCTCACCATCGATTACGGCCCATATGGCTGGGTGGACGACTACGATCCGGACTGGACGCCCAACACCACCGATGCGCAGGGCCGCCGTTACCGCTTCGGCACCCAGCCGCAGGTGGCGTACTGGAACCTGACCCGGCTGGCGCAAGCGCTGGCGCCGCTGTTCGAGGACGTGGCCCCGCTGCACGAAGGACTGGCGCGTTTCCAGGCCGTGCATGCGCGCTGCGAGCGCAACGACATTGCCGCCAAGCTGGGCCTTGCCGAGTGCCAGGACGCGGACCTGGCATTGATGGCCGATTGGCTGACCCTCCTGCACGACGGCGAGATGGACATGACGCTCGCGTTCCGTGGCCTGATCGACCTCGATCCGCAGGCGCCCCGGCTCGCCGTACTGGAAGAGGCGTTCTACAGCGAGGCACGACGTGAGGCCGTGCTGCCTGCGCTCCAGCAGTGGTTGCAGCGGTATGTGGCCAGGCTGCAGGCGGACGCCCTCGACCCCGTGCAGCGCCGGGAGCGCATGGCCGCAGCCAATCCGCTGTACGTGCTGCGCAACTGGCTGGCGCAGGAAGCCATCGAGCTGGCGGGGCAGGGCGACCTCAGTGGCGTGCACACGCTGCAGGAAGTGCTGCGTCGTCCGTATGAGGTCCAGCCCGGGCGTGAACACTACGCGGCCAAGCGGCCGGAGTGGGCGCGCAACAAGGCCGGCTGCTCGACGCTGTCCTGCAGTTCATGAGGCCGGGTTACCCTATGCCACCCATTCGTTGTCTCCCGCCATGACCGATCTTCCCGCCACGCCCGCCTGGGCCGCCCGCCTGCGCGACGTCGCTGATTTCCCCAAGCCGGGCATCCTGTTCAAGGACATCATGCCGCTGCTGGCCGATGGCGATGATTTCGCCGCCGCCATCGATGCGATGGTCGCGCCGTGGCGCGAGGCACGGCTGGATGCGGTGATGGGCATCGAGTCGCGCGGCTTCATCCTCGGCGCGGCGATGGCCCGCGTACTGGGCGTGGGCTTCGTGCCCGTGCGCAAGCCGGGCAAGCTGCCCGGCCGCACGCTGAAACAGGACTACACGCTGGAATACCGCACCGACAGCATCGAAGTGCATGCCGATGCATTGCCGCCGGGCGCGCGCGTGCTGGTGGTGGACGACGTGCTCGCCACCGGCGGCACGCTGCTGGCCGCGCTGTCGCTGGCCAGGCAGCTGCAGGTCGAGGTGCTCGGCGCCGCCGTGCTGGTCGAACTGGCTGGCCTCGGCGGCCGCGAACGCTGGACCAGCGATGTGCCGCTGGTCGCGAACCTGGTGTACTGATTACATCTTCCGCACGCGGAAACGCCGGCCCTTGATCTTGCCCGCTTCCAGGCGGGCGATGGCCTTGCCCACGTGTTCGCGGGCGATCGCCACGTAGGAACGGGTGGCGTAGATGTCGATCTTGCCGATCACCTTGGCCGACAGCCCGGCATCGCCGGTCAATGCACCCAGGATGTCGCCGGGACGCAGCTTGTCGGTCTTGCCGCCGTCGATGCGCAGCGTTTCCATCGCCGCCTGCGGCAGTACCGCCGGGCGTGCGGTGGCCAGCGGGGTCTTCTGCCAGTCCAGCGGCTTGCCCTGCGCCGCTTCCAGCGCATCGGCGCGGTTGCGCTCGCGGTGGGTCACCAGGCTGATCGCCAGCCCGGTGGCGCCGGCGCGGCCGGTGCGGCCCACGCGGTGTTCGTAGGTTTCAATGTCGGTGGGCAGCTCGTAATTGATCACCGCCGCCAGGTCCTGCACGTCCAGCCCGCGCGCGGCCACGTCGCTGGCCACCAGCACGTTGCAGCTGCGGTTGGCGAAGCGCACCAGCACTTCGTCACGGTCGCGCTGTTCCATTTCGCCATGCAGCGGCAACGCGGAGAAGCCGAACTGCTGCAGCGATACGGCCACGTCATCCACGTCGCGGCGGGTGTTGCAGAACACCACGGTCGATTCCGGCGTGTACTTCAGCAGCAGGCCGGCCAGCGCCTTCTGCTTGCTGGCCAGGTCCACTTCGCAGAACAGGTGGCGGATTGCCGGGGCGTGGTCGGCGCCTTCCACGGTCACTTCCACCGGATCGCGCAGCAGCACGCGCGCGATCTCGCGGATTTCGTCGGGGTACGTGGCCGAGAACAGCAGCGTCTGGCGGTCCTTGCTGGTGCGCCCGGCGATTTCGCGGATCGGTTCTTCAAAGCCCATGTCGAGCATGCGGTCGGCTTCGTCCAGCACCAGCGTGGTCACCCCGCCAAGCTTCAGCGCGCGCTTGCGGCCCAGTTCCTGGATGCGGCCGGGCGTGCCGACCACCACGTGCGGGTCGTGCGCTTCCAGCGACGCCAGCTGCGGCGCCAGCGGCATGCCGCCGGTCAGCACCACCAGCTTGAGGTTGGGAATGCCGGTGGCCAGCTTGCGGATCTGCTTGCCGACCTGGTCGGCCAGTTCGCGGGTGGGGCACAGCACCAGCGCCTGCGCGCGGATCACCGCCGGGTCCAGCGCCTGCAGCAGCCCCAGTCCGAAGGCGGCGGTCTTGCCGCTGCCGGTGGGCGCCTGGGCGATCAGGTCGCGACGGGCGAGGATGGCGGGCAGCGCCTGCGCCTGCACGGGAGTCATCTGGGTATAGCCCAGCGCGTCGATGCCCGCCGCCAGCGAGGCCGACAGGGGCAGTTCGGAGAATTCGTTCATGCCACATTCTACCCGCTCAGCCGATCAGCCAGTGAACCGCCAGGTTGATCCCCAACCCACCAACGAGCAGCCATGCAAACAGCAGCAGCGCCAGCAGCAGTGGCTTCGGCCCCGCCCGGCGCAGGGCGGACACGTGGGTGGTCAGGCCCAGCGCGGCCATCGCCATGGCCAGCAGCACGGTATCCAGGTCGATGGCCGCGCCGACCACGGCGGGCGGCAGCAGGTGCAGCGAGTTGATGCCCGCCACCGCCACGAAACCGAACGCAAACCAGGGCACCACGATCCTGGCCCGCGCCGTGCCGGGCTGCGTCGCATGGCCGCGGGCCAGCAGCAGCGACAGCGCCACCAGGAACGGGGCCAGCATCATCACGCGCACCATCTTGGCGATCACGGCGGTATCGGCGGCGCCTTCGCTGACCGCGCGCCCGGCCGCCACCACCTGGGCCACTTCATGCACCGTCGAGCCGGTGAACACCCCATAGGCCTGTTCACCCAGCGACAGCCAGGCGTGTTCCAGGTTCAGCTGGTACAGCGCCGGATACAGGAACATTGCCAGCGTGCCGAACACCACCACGGTCGACACCGCCACGGTGGCCTGTTCGGCGCGGCCGCGTACCACCGGCGCCGCGGCCATCACCGCGGCCGCTCCGCAGATGGCGCTGCCGGCGCCGATCAGCATCGCGGTATCGCGGTCGATCCCCAGCCAGCGGGTGCCGGCCCACCACGCCAGCCCGAAGGTGCTGGTCAGTACCAGTGCGTCCATCAGCACGCCGCCTGCGCCGACCTGGCCGATGTCCTGGAAGGTCAGGCGCATGCCGTACAGGACGATGCCGGCGCGCAGCAGCCAGTGCTTGGCGAAGCCCACACCGTCCGCCGACGATGCCGCCAGGTGCGGGTACACGGTGTTGCCCAGTGCGATGCCCAGCACGATGGCCAGGGTGAGTGCACTGATGCCGTGCGCCTGCAGCCATGGCACGGAGGACAGGCCGATGCCCGCCGCCGCAAGGATGGCGGTCAGCAGCAGGCCGGGCAGCCGGCTGCGCCAGCGTTGGAATGCACCCGGGGTGGGGGCGCTCGCCATTGAAGTGGTCACGGTTCGCTCTCGTCGAAACAGGGCTACAGCGTGCCCTTGACCAATCAATTGGTAAAACGCATTGTTTGTGTAAAATCAACCTATAAAGAAGGTTACGCCACGATGCGTCTGACGCTGCGCCAATGGCAGGTTTTCGTGAGCGTGGCCGATGCCGGATCCACCGCAGCGGCAGGCGCCCAGCTCCAGCTGTCGCAGTCGGCGACCAGCGCCGCGCTCAACGAACTGGAGGGGCAGCTTCCCGCACCGTTGTTTGACCGGATCGGGCGCCGGCTGGTGCTCAACGCCACCGGGCGCGCGCTGCTGGACCCGGCCCGCGCGCTGCTGGTGGCGGCGAGGGAGCTGGAACAGCAGGCCGGGGCAGGGCAGTCGCACGCGGCTGGCACACTGGCCCTGCAGTTGCGGATAGGCGCGAGCACCACCATCGGCAATTACCTGCTGCCGACCCGGGTGGCTTCGTTGCTGGCGGCCAATCCGCAGGCCCAGGTGGACCTGCGGATCGGCAACAGCGCCGACGTGGTGGCGGCGGTGCAGCGGTTGGAGGTCGACCTGGGCGTGATCGAAGGACCGTGCCACGAAAGCGGCCTGGAGGTGCTGCCCTGGCAGCGCGATGCCCTGGTCATCGTGGCGGCGGCCGCCTCGCCGTTGCCGAATGCGGTGGATGTCGCGTCACTGGCCGCGGCGCGCTGGCTGCTGCGCGAGCCCGGTTCGGGCACCCGCGAGGCGGTTGAACAGGCCCTGCTGCCGCACCTGCACCACTTCGGGCGCGCCATGCAGCTGGGCAGCACCGAGGCAATCAAGCAGGCGGCGGCGGCGGGGCTGGGCCTGGCCTGCCTGTCGCGGCACGCGGTGGCCGACCTGGTCGCGCTGGGCAGCCTGCGGGTCCTGCAGACCCCGCTGCCGCCCCTGTCGCGTCAGCTGTGGGTGGTGCGCCACCCGGGCAAGCGGGTGCCGGCGGAACTGACCGCACTGCTGGGACTGCCGGCATCCGCTTTTGCGTCCGGCTGAGCGACGCCGCAGGCCGCCAGCCCGTACAATGGCGGGATGCCTCTGATTACTCTGCAAAACGTCGACTTCAGCGTCGGCGGCCCGCTGTTGCTGGAAAAAGCCGAACTGTCGATCGAGCCGGGCGAACGCATCGCCCTGATCGGCCGCAACGGCGCCGGCAAATCCACCCTGCTCAAGCTGCTGTCCGGCGACCACAAGCCCGACGACGGAGAAGTGCGCGTGCAGCAGGGGGTGCGCATCACCCGGCTGGAGCAGGAAGTGCCGCACGGCGCGGCCGGCAGCGTGTTCGACGTGGTCGCCGATGGCCTGGGCGAGCTGGGCCAGTGGCTGGCCGAATTCCACCACCTCAGCGTGGCCGACGAGTTCGATGGCGATGCGCTGTCGGCGGTGCAGGCCAAGATCGATGCCGCCAACGGCTGGGGACTGGACCAGCGTGTGAGCGAAACGCTGACCAAGCTCGACCTGGACGGCGATGCCGAATTCGCGCGCTTGTCCGGCGGCATGAAGCGCCGCGTGCTGCTCGGCCGCGCGCTGGTGTCCGCGCCGGACCTGCTGCTGCTGGACGAACCGACCAACCACCTGGACATCGAAGCCATCGACTGGCTGGAAATGTTCCTCAAAAACTGGAACGGCAGCGTGGTGTTCGTCACCCATGACCGTCGCTTCCTGCGTGCGCTGGCCACCCGCATCGTCGAGATCGATCGCGGCCAGGTCACCAGTTGGCCGGGCGACTGGGCCAACTACGAACGCCGCCGCGAAGAGCGCTTGAACGCGCAGGCACAGGAAAACGCGCGCTTCGACAAGATGCTGGCACAGGAAGAAGTCTGGATCCGCCAGGGCATCAAGGCCCGCCGCACCCGCGACGAAGGCCGCGTGCGCCGCCTGAAGGCGATGCGCAGCGAGCGTTCGCAGCGCCGTGAACTCGGCGGCAACGTGCGCATGGAAGCGTCGCAGGCGGAGAATTCCGGCAAGAAGGTCATCGACGTCAAGGACATTTCGTTCGCGTTCGGCGAGCGGGTGATGGTCAAGGATTTCAGCACCACCATCCTGCGCGGCGACCGGATCGGCCTGATCGGTCCCAACGGCAGCGGCAAGACCACGCTGCTCAAGCTGCTGCTGGGCGACCTGGCGCCGGACAGCGGCGAAGTGCGCGCCGGCACCAACCTGCAGATCGCGTATTTCGACCAGTACCGTTCGGTGCTGCGCGAGGACTGGACCGCGATCGAGAACGTGGCCGAAGGCCGCGATTTCCTCGAGGTCAACGGCAAACGCAAGCACGTGCATGCGTACCTGCAGGATTTCCTGTTCACGCCCGAGCGTGCGCGCGCGCCGATCACCCGGCTGTCCGGTGGCGAGCGCAACCGGCTGCTGCTGGCCAAGCTGTTCGCGCAGCCCTCCAACCTGCTGGTGATGGACGAACCGACCAACGATCTCGACGTGGAAACGCTGGAGCTGCTCGAAGAGCTGCTTGGTGATTACACCGGCACGCTGCTGCTGGTCAGCCATGACCGCGACTTCCTCGACAACGTGGTGACCTCCACGATGGTGATGGAAGGCGATGGCGTGGTCGGCGAGTACGTGGGTGGCTACACCGACTGGCAGCGGCATGCGGCACGCGTGGAAGCGGCGGCTGCAGCAGCACCGGCAGCGGTTGCCGGACCGCGTCCCGCAGCGGCACCGGCGCCGGCGGCCAGCGCCGAACCGGCCGCGCCCAAGCGCAAGCTCAGCTACAAGGACGCGCGCGAGCTGGAGCAGCTGCCGTTGAAGATCGAAACGCTGGAAAAGGATGTCGAAGGCCTGACCGCCGCGATGAACGATCCCGCGTTCTACCAGCGCAGCGCGCCGGACATGGCCGCACACACCCAGAAGCTGGGGGCGGTGCAGGCTGAGCTGGATGCGGCCTACGCGCGGTGGGAAGAACTGGACGCCTGATCTGCGGCTTCGGCGGATCCAAACGCCGGTCCCGGTGCCGGGGGCGGCGTTGTAATGCCTTCGGATGCTTGGGCCGCGCTGCGCGCGGTGGACACGCATGGCGTGTCCCTACGAATTCTTATGTGCGCAGGACCATGGCGTTGGATCGTAGCGACACGCCATGCGTGTCCCACGGACCCCGTGGGATCACACATGGCGCGCAGATCATTTGACCCCGTGCAGATCCCTGAGCTGGCTCGGCCGCGAACCGAAATACGCGGCCAGGTCGGCAATGTCCTGATCACTCAGGTCGGTCGCCTGACCGGTCATCAGCGGATGCTGGCGGTCCCCAGCGCGGTAGGCCTGCAGGGCGTGGGCCAGGTAATCGCCGTACTGCCCCCCCAGCTTCGGGTAGGTCGGGTCGATCGGCTGGTTGCCGTCGGCGCCGTGGCAGTCGATGCAGCTCTGCCCGGTCGCCTTGCCCTTGACGTTGGCCCGCGCTTCACCGGCGGCGATGCGGCCTGCCGGCAGGCCGGCGGAGGAGCCTGACCCGTGCTCACCACTGGCGTGGCCCGGGTCGGCGGCGGAATCTGCGCTGTTTTCCACCTGCGACTGCGAACAGGCAGCCAGCAGCAGGGCAACGGACAGGGCGATGGCGTGACGCTTGAAGGGCGTGGCTTTCGTCATGAGCGCGCTTATTTGACGGTGGACAGGTAAACAGCGAGATCGGCGATCTCCTGTTCAGAGAAACTCATGGACTGCGCCTGCATCGTGGGATGCCGGCGTTTGCCCTGGCGGTACTCGCTCAGCGCCTGGCTGAGGTACTGCTGGGTCTGCCCACCGATCTTGGGCACCCGGTAGCTGGGGTACGCGTTCTTGTAGCCGGTGATGCCGTGGCACCCCTGGCAGGTGTAGGCCAGCACGCGGCCATTGTCGAAGCTGCCGGTCAGGGCAGGCGGGGCGGCGGGCGCGGCTGCCGGGGCAGCGGCGGGTGGCGCGGGTACGGCAGGAGCAGGTGCGGCCTGGACGGCAACCCCGAAGGGCAGGAGGACGGCCAGAGCAAGACAAGCGGCGAGCGGCTGCGGGCGCATGATGTCGTTTCCGGTATACGGGTTCTGGTCGTTCCGGCGTGGGGTACGGAACTGACCCGAGTATAGCCTGCGTTTTCATCTAGCTGAAACCGGGCAATGCCGACGAGTGGTCGCAGGTCACCATGACCTTTGGGATATGGTGTTGTCGTGACGTGGTGCATTACTTTGCTACCACACCTGCTCACGCATCCTTCAGGGACACGACGATGTTGCGAATCTCTCTTCTGCCCGGCCGCACCGGAACCTGCGCCGCGGCGCTGCTGATCACTACGACCCTGCTGCTGGGCGGTTGCGGCGCCGGTGGCCCCGCCGGCGATGCCGCGGCGGCCGAGAAGGATCCCAAGGCCGAAAAAGCCCCCGACGCCGTCCCGGTGGAGGCGGTAGCGGCCAGCCGCCGTGCGGTCGCCGCCAGCTACACCGGCACCGCCGCGCTGGAAGCGCGCGCCGAATCGCAGGTGGTGGCGAAAACGTCGGGCGTGGCCCTGGCCGTGATGGTCGAGGAAGGCCAGCAGGTCCGCGCCGGGCAGCCGCTGGTGCGGCTGGACCCGGACCGGGCGCGCCTGGCCGTGGCCCAGAGCGAAGCGCAGATGCGCAAGCTGGAAAACAGCTACCAACGCGCCCAGAAACTGGTGGGCCAGCAGATGGTCAGCGCCGCCGATGTCGACCAGCTGCGCTACGACCTGGAAAACGCGCGCGCGCAGTACCGCCTGGCGACCCTTGAGCTGTCCTACACCACGGTGGTGGCGCCGATCTCCGGCGTGATCGCATCGCGCTCGATCAAGACCGGCAACTTCGTGCAGATCAATACGCCGATCTTCCGCATCGTCGACAACTCGCGGCTGGAAGCCACGCTCAACGTGCCCGAGCGCGAACTGGCCACGCTGCGTGCCGGGCAGCCGGTGACCCTGGTGGCCGATGCGCTGCCGGGTAAATCCTTCCCCGGCACCGTGGACCGTATTTCCCCGGTGGTCGACGCCGGCAGCGGCACCTTCCGCGTGGTCAGCGGCTTCGGCGAAGATGCCGCCGGCCTGCAGCCGGGCATGTTCGGGCGCATCCGCATCGACTACGACCAGCGCGCCGACGCGCTGGTGGTGCCGCGCCTGGCGCTGCTCGACGACGGTGACCCGGCGGTGTTCCGCGTGCGCGCGGGCAAGGTCGCCCGCGTGCCGGTCAAGCTGGGCTACGCCGAAGGCCCATGGGTGGAGATACGTGAGGGCCTGGCCGAGGGAGACAAGGTGGTGACGGCCGGCAAGGTCGCCCTGCGCGATGGCACCGCCGTGCAGGTGATCGGCGACAAGCCGGCCACCGCGGTGGCCAGCAAGGCCGCCCCGGCCAAGGCGGAGACCCGTCAATGAGTTCGGCCGGGCACGACCACGGCAACGAACCGCAGCCGGGCGAAGGCCCGGCGGCGCCTGGTGGCGGCCTGGTGGAATTCGCCACCCGCCGTCGCGTCACCATCTTCATGTTCATGATCACCCTGGTGCTGTTCGGCCTGATCGCGCTGGGCAACCTCAAGGTCAACCTGCTGCCGGACCTGAGCTATCCCACGTTGACCGTGCGCACCGAATACACCGGCGCGGCACCGACCGAGATCGAAACGCTGATCACCGAACCGGTCGAAGAGGCGGTGGGCGTGGTCAAGAACCTGCGCAAGCTGAAGTCGATCTCGCGCACCGGGCAGAGCGATGTGGTGCTGGAGTTCGCCTGGGGCACCAACATGGACCAGGCCAGCCTGGAGGTGCGCGACAAGATGGAAGCGCTGAACCTGCCACTGGAGGCCAAGGCCCCGGTGCTGCTGCGCTTCAATCCCTCCACCGCGCCGATCATGCGCCTGGTGATCGCGGCCAAGGACGACCCGGCCAGCGATGCCGACGCCGTGCGCCAGCTCACCGCGCTGCGCCGCTATGCCGATGAAGACCTGAAGAAGAAGCTCGAACCGGTGGCCGGCGTGGCGGCGGTGAAGGTGGGCGGCGGCCTGGAAGATGAAATCCAGGTCGACATCGACCAGCAGAAGCTGGCCCAGCTCAACCTGCCGATCGATACCGTCATCAAGCGGCTGAAGGAAGAGAACATCAACATTTCCGGCGGCCGCCTGGAAGAAGGGTCGCAGCGCTTCCTGGTGCGTACCGTCAACCAGTTCGCCGACCTGGAAGACATCCGCAACCTGCTGGTGACCACCCAGGGCAGCAACGGCAGTGCCGCCGACGCGGCCATGCAGCAGATGTTCGCCATCGCCGCCTCGACCGGTTCGGATGCCGCGGTCGCCGCCGCGTCCGCCGCGCAGAGCGCGTCCAGCAGCAGCTCCACCACCGTGGCCAACGGCGTGCCGGTGCGTCTGAAGGACGTGGCCACGGTGCGCCAGGGCTTCAAGGAACGCGAAGCGATCATCCGCCTGGGTGGCCGCGAAGCGGTGGAACTGGCCATCTACAAGGAAGGCGATGCCAACACGGTGGCCACCGCCGAAGCGCTGCGCGCCAAGCTTGAGCAGATCAAGGCGCAGATTCCCGGTGATGCCGAACTGACCACCATCGAAGACCAGTCGCGCTTCATCGAGCACGCCATCAGCGACGTCAAGAAAGATGCGGTGATCGGCGGCCTGCTGGCCATCCTGATCATCTTCCTGTTCCTGCGCGATGGCTGGAGCACGTTCGTGATCAGCCTGTCGCTGCCGGTCTCGATCATCACTACGTTCTTCTTCATGGGCCAGCTGGGGCTGAGCTTGAACGTGATGTCGCTGGGCGGGCTGGCGCTGGCCACCGGCCTGGTGGTGGACGATTCGATCGTGGTGCTGGAAAGCATCGCCAAGGCGCGCGAACGCGGCCTGGGCATCCTGCAGGCGGCCATCACCGGCACCCGCGAAGTCAGCATGGCCGTGGTCGCCTCCACCCTGACCACCATCGCGGTGTTCCTGCCGCTGGTGTTCGTCGACGGCATCGCCGGCCAGCTGTTCCGCGACCAGGCGCTGACCGTGGCGATCGCCATCGCGATCTCGCTGCTGGTGGCGATGACCCTGATCCCGATGCTGAGCTCGCTCAAGGGCCGTCCGCCGCTGGCGTTCCCGGAAGAGCCCGCGCATGCCGCATGGCAGCCGCAGCGTCGCTGGCTCAAGCCGGTCGCCGGCAGCCGCCGCGGTTTCGGCGCGTTGGCCCGCTGGACCGTGTTCGGCATCGCGTGGGCCATCGTGCGCGTGTGGCGCCTGCTGGTGGCGGTGATCGGCCCGGTGATGCGCAAGGCCAGCGACCTGGCCATGAAGCCGTACGCCGGTGCCGAGCGCGGTTACCTGCGCCTGCTGCCGAACGCACTGGCCCACCCGGGCAAGGTACTGGGCATGGCGGCGCTTGCCTTCGTGGCTACGCTGGCGCTGGTGCCGATGCTGGGCGCGGACCTGATTCCGCAGCTGGCCCAGGATCGCTTTGAAATGACCGCAAAGCTGCCGGCCGGCACGCCGCTGAAGCAGACCGATGCGCTGGTGCGCGAGCTGCAGCTGGCCCACGCCAAGGACGACAGCATCACCTCGCTGTACGGGGTGAGCGGCAGCGGCACGCGGCTGGATGCCAGCCCGACCGAGAGCGGCGAGAACATCGGCAAGCTCACCGTGGTGATGGCCGACGGCGGCAGTGCCCGCACCGAGGCGGCCATTACCGAGCGCCTGCGCGCTTCGATGCAGGGCCACCCGGGCGTGCAGGTCGACTTCGCGCGGCCCGCACTGTTCAGCTTCTCCACGCCGCTGGAAGTGGAGCTGCGCGGGCAGGACATGGCCACCCTGGAACGTGCCGGGCAGGCGCTGGCCGCGCGCCTGCGCAGCAACCCGCACTACGCCGACGTGAAATCGACCGTGGAAGAGGGCTTCCCGGAGATCCAGATCCGCTTCGACCAGGAGCGCGCCGGTGCGCTGGGCCTGACCACGCGGCAGATCGCCGACGTGGTGGTCAAGAAGGTGCGCGGCGACGTGGCCACGCGTTACAGCTTCCGTGACCGCAAGATCGACGTGCTGGTGCGCGCCCAGGAAGGCGACCGCGCCAGCGTGGAGAGCATCCGCCGGTTGATCGTCAACCCGGGCAGCACGCGCCCGGTGACGCTGGACGCGGTGGCCGACGTGGTGGCCACCAACGGCCCCAGCGAGATCCACCGGGCCGACCAGACCCGCGTGGCGGTGGTGTCGGCCAACCTGCGCGACATCGACCTGGGCGGCGCGGTGCGCGAAGTGCAGGACATGGTCGCCAACGACCCGCTGGGTGCCGGCGTCAGCATGCACATCGGTGGGCAGGGTGAGGAGCTGGCCGAATCCGCGCGCTCGCTGATCTTCGCCTTCGGCCTGGCGATCTTCCTGGTCTACCTGGTGATGGCCTCGCAGTTCGAATCGCTGCTGCACCCGTTCGTCATCCTGTTCACCATCCCGCTGGCGCTGGTCGGTGCGATCCTGGCGCTGATGCTCACCGGCAAGCCGATCTCGGTGGTGGTGTTCATCGGCCTGATCCTGCTGGTGGGGCTGGTGACCAAGAACGCGATCATCCTGATCGACAAGGTCAACCAGCTGCGCGAAGCCGGCGTGGCCAAGCATGAGGCGCTGGTGGAAGGCGCCCGCTCGCGCCTGCGCCCGATCATCATGACCACCCTGTGCACGCTGTTCGGCTTCCTGCCGCTGGCGGTGGCGATGGGCGAGGGTGCAGAAGTGCGCGCCCCGATGGCGATCACCGTGATCGGCGGCCTGCTGGTGTCCACGCTGCTCACCCTGCTGGTGATCCCGGTGGTGTACGACCTGCTTGACCGCCGTGGCGATGCCTATTACCGCGAACGTGGCCGCCATCACCACCGCGGTACGCCCGATTCCAGCACCGCCGGTGGTGCGGCCCAGGAGCCGGCATGAGCATCGCCGAGTTCTCCATCCGCCGTCCCATCACCACCATCATGTGCTTCGTCTCACTGGTGGTGGTGGGCCTGATCGCCTCGTTCCGGTTGCCACTGGAGGCGCTGCCGGACATCTCCGCGCCGTTCCTGTTCGTGCAGGTGCCCTACACCGGCTCGACACCGGAAGAAGTGGAGCGCACCATCATCCGGCCGACCGAGGAAGCCTTGGCCACGATGACCGGGATCAAGCGCATGCGCTCCCAGGCGACCGCCGAAGGTGCCAGCATCTTCATCGAGTTCACCGACTGGGACCGCGACATCGCCATCGCCGCCTCCGACGCACGCGAGCGCATCGACGCGATCCGCAGCGACCTGCCCGATGACCTGCAGCGCTACAACGTGTTCAAGTGGTCCAGCAGCGACGAGCCGGTACTCAAGGTGCGCCTGGCCAGTGCATCGGACCTGACCGGTGCCTACGACATGCTCGACCGCGAGTTCAAGCGGCGGATCGAGCGCATTCCCGGCGTGGCCCGGGTGGAGATTTCCGGCGCGCCACCGAATGAGGTGGAAATCGCGATCGATGCCGATCGCCTGACCGCGCACAACCTGAGCATCAACGAACTCAGTGACCGCCTGCGCACGCTCAACTTCTCGATCTCGGCCGGGCAGATCGACGACAACGGCCAGCGGGTCCGGATCCAGCCGGTCGGCGAGATCACCGACCTGCAGGAACTGCGCGACCTGGTCATCGACACCAAGGGCCTGCGCCTGGGCGATATTGCCGACGTGCGGCTCAAGGCTGCGCGGATGAACTATGGCCGCCGCCTGGATGGCAATCCGGCGGTGGGCCTGGACATCTACAAAGAGCGCAGCGCCAACCTGGTGGAAGTCTCGCGTGGCGCGCTGGCCGAAGTGGAAGCCATCCGCCGGCAGCCGTCGATGCGCGATGTGAACATCAAGGTGATCGACAACCAGGGCAAGACGGTGACCTCCTCGCTGCTGGAGCTGGCCGAAGCCGGCGCGGTCGGCCTGCTGCTGTCGGTGACGGTGCTGTTCTTCTTCCTGCGCCATTGGCCGTCGACGCTGATGGTGACGCTGGCGATTCCGATCTGTTTCGTGATCACCCTGGGCTTCATGTACTTCGTCGGGGTGACCCTCAACATCCTGACCATGATGGGCCTGCTGCTGGCGGTCGGCATGCTGGTGGACAACGCCGTGGTGGTGGTGGAAAGCATCTACCAGGAACGCGAGCGCATGCCCGACCAGCCGGTGCAGGCCTCGATCATCGGCACCCGCAACGTGGCCATCGCGCTCAGCGCCGGCACCCTGTGCCACTGCATCGTATTCGTGCCCAACCTGTTTGGCGAAACCAACAACATCAGCATCTTCATGGCGCAGATCGCGATCACCATCTCGGTCTCGCTGATGGCCTCGTGGCTGGTGGCGGTGAGCCTGATCCCGATGCTGTCCGCGCGCATGCAGACGCCCAAGCTGGTGCACTCGCAGACCGGCGTGATCGCCCGCCTGCAGCGCCGCTATGCCCAGCTGCTGCAATGGACGCTGGAACACCGCGGCTGGAGCGTGTTCGGCATCATCATGGTGGTGCTGGTCAGCCTGGTACCGATGAAGCTGACCAAGATCGACATGTTCGGTGGCGAAGGTGGCACCGATGTCTTCATCGGCTACAACTGGAAGGGGGCCTTCACCCGCGCGCAGATGTCCGACGAGATCCTGCGGGTGGAGCAGTACCTGGACCAGAACCGCGAGAAGCTGCACATCACCCAGGTGTATTCCTGGTACAGCGAACAGGAGGGCAGCAGCACGATTGTCACTCTGGACCAGAAGCACGCGGGCAACATGGCCGCCGTGCAGGAGTCGCTGCGGAAGGGACTGCCGCGCTCGGCGCGGGCCGATTACATCATCGGCAACCAGGGCGGCGATGGCGGCGGTGGCGGTGGCAGCAAGGGCGTGGAAGTGCAGCTGGTCGGTGATTCGACCCAGATGCTGCAGGAGATCGGCGAAGACGTGGTGCCGTTGCTGGCCCAGCGCAAGGAACTGCGCGATGTGCGCATCGACAATGGCGAGAAGGGTAGCGAGCTGTCCATCCATGTGGACCGCGAGCGTGCCGCTGCGTTCGGCTTCAATGCCGAGCAGGTTGCCAGCTTTGTCGGCCTGGCGCTGCGCGGTGCACCGCTGCGCGAGTTTCGTCGCGGTGACAGCGAAGTGCCGGTGTGGGTGCGCTTTGCCGGTGCCGAACAGAGCAGCCCGGAAGACCTGGCCAGCTTCACCGTGCGCACCGGCGATGGTCGCTCGGTACCGCTGCTGAGCCTGGTCGATGTCAGCATCAAGCCCTCCGCCACCCGCGTGGGTCGTACCAACCGCCAGACCACGTTGACCATCAAGGCCAACCTGGCCGAGAAGGTGACTGCGCCGGAAGGCCGCAAGGCAATGGAGGAGACGCTCAAGCCGATGAGCTTCCCGGCCGGCTATAACTTCACCTTCGACGGCGGCGACTTCGGTGACGACAACGAGGCCATGCAGCAGATGCTGTTCAACCTGGTCATCGCGCTGGTGATGATCTACGTGGTGATGGCGGCGGTGTTCGAATCGCTGCTGTTCCCGGCCGCCATCATGAGCGGGGTGCTGTTCTCGATCTTCGGGGTGTTCTGGTTGTTCTGGCTCACCGGTACCTCGTTCGGCATCATGTCCTTCATCGGCATCCTGGTGCTGATGGGGGTGGTGGTGAACAACGGCATCGTGATGATCGAGCACATCAACAACCTGCGCCGGCGCGGCCTGGCGCGCACCCAGGCGCTGGTGGAAGGCTCGCGCGAGCGCCTGCGCCCGATCATGATGACGATGGGCACGGCGATCCTGGCGATGGTCCCGATCTCGCTCACCGACACCCAGCTGCTGGGCGATGGCCCGCCGTACTACCCGATGGCGCGCGCCATTGCCGGCGGCCTGGCGTTCTCCACCGTGGTCAGCCTGCTGTTCCTGCCGACCATCTACGCCATGCTCGACGACATGAGCATCAACGTGGCCCGCATCGTGCGGCGGGCGAGGGGATTGCCGCCCAAGGGCAGCGGCGCGGTGATTGAACCGGCATGAACGAAAAGGGCCACGCAATGCGTGGCCCTTTTTCGTATCGACCAACGGTCGATACCTACCGAGGTCGAACAACATTGATCCGCACTGGTAGGTACCGACCGTTGGTCGGTACGGCGCCGTCAGCCGCCGACCTTGTTCCAGACCTGGAAGCCAGTGAGCCACAAGCCCAGCATGCTGCCCAGGTTGGTCAGCATGAAGGTCAGCACCACCCGGGTGACGCGGTTGCGGTACCAGCCGCGCACGCTCTGCGCGTCATCGCGCAGCTTGAGGAAATCCTCGTACGCCGGCTTGCGCAGGCGCGCCTCGACCAGCGCGGCAAAGGCGCCGGTCGGGATGCTCAGGCGGAATGGCTTGAACGGTGCCACCACGATCGCGGTGAGGATGCTCAGCGGGTGGCTGCCGGCCAGCAGGCAGCCCAACCCGGCCAGGCCGCCGGTGTACATCGCCCACACCGCCAGCAGCTCGGTGCCCACGCCCAGTCCACCGCGATAGAACCCCACGGCAATACCGGCCAACACCACCGCCAGGATGGTCAGCGTGATCCACGGAATGTTGCGCTTCTTCGGCACGTCTTCCAGCGACGCGCGCAGCGGGCCGGGCGCTTCGGTGTCCGATTCCAGGTACTTCGCCAGCCCGGCCAGGTGGCCGGCACCGACCACGGCCAGCACTTCGCGCTGGGCCGGATCGTGCACTTCGCGCAGGCGGGTGGCCATGTAGCGGTCGCGCTCGCCGATGATGGTTTCGTACAGTGCCGGGCTTTCGCTGGCGAACTCGCCGAAGCTTGCTTCGAGCATGTCACCCTGCTTGAGTTTCTCGATCTCGTCTTCGCCGACGTCGTCGGAGGCGAACAGGCCGGCGCCCAGGCCCATGACCAGTTTGATCTTGCCGAAGAAGCCCAGCCGCTGCGAGGCGCGCTTGAAGGTCAGGCCCACTTCGCGGTCGATCAGGTGCACCGGCAGGTTGTGCGCGTTGGCCAGGCCGACTGCGCGCTTGAGCTCGGCACCGGGCTCGATGCCCAGCTGCTCGGCCAGCCGCCGCTGGTAGGCGGCCAGGGCGAGGTTCGCGGCGAACAGCGCCACGCGGCCCTTGCGGATCACTTCGACCAGGTCCAGTTTGGCCAACGCATCGGGATTGGTCAGCGCCTGCAGGCGCTGCGGATCCAGCTCCACCGCGACCGCATCGAAGCGGCCGCTGTTGATGGCCCGTTCCACCACCTCCACGCTGGCCTGCGAGACGTGCGCGGTGCCCAGCAGGGTATAGCGCACGCCGTCGCGCTCGACCACGCGCACGGGCTGGCCGGCGAACAGGGTGTCGCCGTTGTCGTCCATCAGGTTTTCAGTCATTTCATCATTCATTCGAAGGGGCGCTGTCGACACCGTCGCCGAGCGCGCGCTGCATCTGCACCGTATCCAGCCAGCGCCCATGCTTGCGGCCCAGGCCACGGAAAATGCCGACCAGGTGGAAGCCGAAGCGTTCGTGCAGCTTGATCGATGCGGTGTTGGTCGGTTCGCCGATCACCGCCACCATCTGCCGGTACCCACGCGCGACGCAGGCGTCGATCAGGCCCTGCATCAGCGCGGTGCCGACGCCCTTGCCCTGGAACGCGGCATCGACGTAGACGGAGTTTTCGACCGTCCACTGGTAGGCGATACGCCCACGGTAGGTGTTGGCATAGGCGTAGCCGGCCACGTGGCCGTCAACCTCGGCCACGATGTACGGGAAACCGCGTGCGACGATGTCGTGCATGCGTCGCTGCATCTCGGCCGCGTCCGGAACGTCGTACTCATAGGTGTTGACGAAATCGGTTACTTCCACCGCATAGATGGCGGTGATGGCCGCAATGTCGGCATCGGTGGCGTCGCGCAGCAGCACGGTCACGGGGCAGGGTTCCTGTGGGAAGGTCAGTCGATGTAGCGCTTGAGCAGGTCGCCATAGGCGTCGATGCGGCGGTCGCGCAGGAACGGCCAGATGCGGCGCACGTGTTCGCTGCGCTGCAGGTCGACATCGCAGACCAGAACGGTCGGTTCGCCACCGGCTTCGGCAATGAACTCGCCCTGCGGGCCCAGCACGTGGCTGTTGCCCCAGAACTGGATGCCCGATGCGCCGAGCGGCGAGGGCTCGTGGCCGACGCGGTTGCAGCTCAGCACGGGCACGCCGTTGGCCACGGCATGGCCGCGGTGGCTGAGTACCCAGGCATCGCGCTGGCGGCCCTGTTCGTCCTTCTGGTCATCCGGATCCCAGCCGATGGCGGTGGGGTAGAGCAGCAGTTCGGCACCGGCCAGCGCCATCAGGCGCGCGGCTTCGGGGTACCACTGGTCCCAGCAGACGAGTACGCCAAGGCGACCCACCGAGGTATCGATCGGCTTGAAGCCGATGTCGCCGGGGGTGAAGTAGAACTTCTCGTAGAAGCCGGGATCGTCCGGGATGTGCATCTTGCGATACTTGCCCAGCAGGGTACCGTCCTTTTCGAACACCACGGCGGTGTTGTGGTACAGGCCGGCGGCGCGGCGCTCGAACAGCGAGCCGACGATCACCACGCCATGCTTCTTCGCAAGCGCGCCAAGGCGCTCGGTGCTCGGCCCGGGAATCGGTTCGGCCAGGTCGAACTCATCCACCGATTCGTGCTGGCAGAAGTACGCGCCGTTGTGCAGTTCCTGCAGCAGGACCAGCTTGGCACCCTGGGCAGCCGCTTCAGCCACGCGCGTTTCGATCACGGCCAGGTTGGCGGCCGCGTCACCGTGGTTGCGCTCCTGGATCAGGGCGACGGAAAGGGTGTGGCGTGAGCTCATCCGGGGCGGGTCCTGCAGGGGGAAAAACGCAGTTTATCGCGGATGGGTGTGTGCGGCGTGCTGGGCGATAAACGGGGTGCGTGTCTGGTCGCGAAGAGCAGCTGTTCACCGTTACGGGCTGGGCCGGCCGACGGGCAGCCCACTACGGGACACGCCGTAAACCCATCCATGGGGGCTTGGCAAAAACATCCATGTTTTTGACAGTCCCTACGTGGGCTGCCCGCCGGCCGGCCCCGACGCTGGGTCGCCTGCGGATGGAAGAGCAGCCACGCATGGCGTGGCTCTACGGCTCGGCGATACGCCCGATGACGCATGAACGTGATCGGCACCGCCGTTGATCTCCCATGGCCACCAACACACCGTCGAGGGCCGGCGGGGGCGGGGGTACGGGGGCTTTGCGAAACATGGATGTTTCGCAAGAGCCCCCAGGGATGGGTTCACGGCGCCCCCCGTACCCCCGCACCCGCCGGCCCAGCTCAGGCCAAGCGATGGCCGCCGGCTGTTCGCCCAAAACCAAAAGCGCCGGGCAAAGCCCGGCGCCAAGGAAACCATCGAATGCCGATGAGCTTTACGCAGCCAGCAACCCGGAAGGCAACTGCATGGTGATGCAGTGCAGGCTGCCGTTCTGCCAGATCAGCGAGCGGCAGGGTACCTGCACGATCTCGTGGTTCGGGTAGGCCTGGGCCAGTACGTCGCGTGCCGCGTCGTCAGCCACGTCACCGTAGGCCGGCATCAGCACCGCGCCGTTGAGGATCAGGTAATTGGCGTAGGACGCGGCCAGGCGGCGGCCTTCGTCGATCACCGGGCGTGCCCACGGCAGCGGGAACAGGCGGTACGGCTGGCCGTCGGCGGTGCGCAGCGCGGCCAGTTCGTTGCCCATCGCCTGCAGCTCGGCATGGTGCGAATCGCTGGCGTCATCGCAGGCCTGGTAGACAATGCTGTCCACCGACGCGAAGCGCGCCAGCGTGTCGATGTGCGCGTCGGTGTCGTCGCCTTCCAGGTAGCCGTGGTCCAGCCACAGCACCCGGTCCTGCGCCAGCCAGCTCGCCATGTCCGCGCTCAGCGACGCACGATCCCGGTCCGGGTGGCGTTCGTGCAGGCACTTCCAGGTGGTGAGCAGGGTGCCCGCACCGTCGGTCTCGATGGCGCCGCCTTCCAGCGCGAACGGAATGCTCTGCAGCTCCGCGTCGGCGAACAGGTTGGCGGCGTGCAGCACGCCCACCAGCTGGTCGTCCAGGCTGGCCTCGAACTTGCCGCCCCAGCCAGTGAAGCGGAAGTCCAGCAGCCGGAAGCCGCCGTCGGCGCGGCGCAGCGTGATCGGGCCCGAATCGCGCAGCCAGGTGTCGTCGTACGGCGCGGTGACGAAACGCACGCGGTCGGTGTCGATCCGGTTGGAGCGCAGGCGCGCGTCGGCGTACGCCTCCAGGTCGTCATCGGCCACGATGATCACCACCGGCTGGAAGCGGGTGATGGCCGCGACCAGCGCGATGTAGGTGTCCTCGACGTCACCCAGGCGGTCGGCCCAGTCGGTGTCGGCGTGGGGCCAGGCGATCAGGATGGCGGACTGGGATTCCCATTCGGCCGGAAAGCGGAGCGTATCGTTCATGGTCTCGGTGCGATGGCCCGCCGGGCGGCGGGCGTTCTGATGGATCAGCGGATCGGCGGCTTCGGGCCGACTTCGTTGCTGTCAGCCTTGTTGGCCACCACGTCGATCACCTTCTGCTTCTCGAAGTAGACGGTGAACATCGGGTAGACCCAGCGGTTGATGGTCGGCCACTGGCGCTTCTGGCCGCCGCGCGGCTCCAGCTTCTCGCTGGGCTCACCGAAGCGGCTCAGGACCTGGCTGGTCGTCTCGCCGCGCACCGGCACTACCGGCGCCACCTGTTCCTTGGTGCGGTCGATCAGCAGGGTGTCGGCGTGGGCGCTGGCGCAGGCCAGCAGGGCAAGCAACGGCAGTGTGGTCAGGTAACGCTTCATCTCGATCTACTCCCCAGTTATCAAGAATGGAGTCACGACCAACGGTCGTGACCTACCGTGAATCCGGCAAGGCAGTCAGACCAACGGTCGTGACCTGCCGTGAATCCGGCAAGGCAGCCACGACCGGCGGTCGTGGCGCACCCGGCGATTACAACAAAATTGGCAATAAAAAACCGCCCGGAGGCGGCTTTTTATTCAGGCAGGTCGCGACCGGTGGCCGCGACGGCCCAGGCTCAGCGCTGGCGAGCCTTGAAACGCGGGTTCGACTTGCAGATCACGAAGATCTTGCCGCGACGACGGACGACCTTGCAGTCACGGTGACGGGACTTGGCCGACTTCAGGGAAGACAGGACTTTCATTGCATACCTCGGCGTAAACGTGGATTCGGTTGGAGCGCGGCCGCGATATGCAGATGACAATCGGCAGGTGACGCCCGTTCAAGCCCGCCATTCTACCGGGCTTTTTTCCATCCTTTCAAGTGCTTGCACTAAAAATGTCTTGGACGGGGCCGGGCAGGGGCTAGAATGGGGGGTCAAATCCACAGGGAACCCCATGAACCAGCCTTCTCCCGTGCTCACCATCGACGGCCCGTCCGGGGCCGGCAAGGGGACCGTCAGCCGCATTGTCGCACGCCGGCTGGGCTGGCATTACCTGGATTCGGGCGCCCTTTACCGCGCCGTGGGCGTGGCTGCCAGCTGGGCCGATATCGACACCTCCGATGCCTCGGCACTGGTCCGCTGCACCTTCGACACCCATGTCCGCTTCGTCGAGGCCGACGACGGCAGCCTGCGTGTCATCGTCAATGAGACCGACGCCACCGACGAGCTGCGGCTGGAAACCACCGGGGCCCTGGCCTCGGCCATTGCCGCCATTCCCGAGGTCCGCGCCGCGCTTAAAGAGCGTCAACGCGCATTCAGGGTTCTCCCGGGCCTGGTGGCCGACGGGCGGGACATGGGGACGGTCATCTTCCCCGACGCCCCATTCAAGGTCTTCCTGACGGCCAGTGCCGAAGAGCGCGCCGAGCGCCGGCATAACCAGTTGAAAGACAAGGGGGTTTCTGTTAACTTTGATGACCTCCTGCGCGAGATCATGGCCCGCGACGCCCGTGATGCACAGCGCACAGTGGCGCCCCTGAAGCCGGCAGACGATGCCGTCGTCATCGACACCAGTGGTATCGGCATCGACGAAGTCGTTGCCAAGGTACTGGATCTGCTTCCGGTTTCGGGTGCCTGATCCGTGGCAAGGAGGCCGCCAATCCATCGGCGGTAGTCGCACCAATGCAATGCAGTAAAAGCTCCGTCCCGCAATGATGCGTGGCGGTTTTCCTACTTCACACACGACCTGCGTTTCCGGGGTCGACCAACAGGCGGGCAGTAAACGGAACCCTCGCGGGGACCAATGCCCATGTGTCCAACAGAGTAAATCTAATGACCGAATCATTTGCCGAACTGTTTGAAGCCAGCCAGGCCAATCTGGCCAAGCTGAAGCCGGGCGCCATCGTCAGCGGTGTTGTCGTTGAAGTCCGCGGCGACGTCGTGGTGATCAACGCCGGCCTGAAGTCCGAAGGCATCGTGCCGATCGAACAGTTCCGTAACGACGCCGGCGAAATCGACGTCGCCGAAGGCGATGTCGTCAAGGTCGCCCTCGACTCGATCGAGAACGGCTTCGGTGAAACCGTCCTGTCGCGCGAGAAAGCCAAGCGCGCCATGGTGTGGGACGAGCTGGAAGAAGCCCTGGAAAAGAACGAAACCATCACCGGCCGCATCAGCGGCAAGGTCAAGGGTGGTTTCACCGTGGACATCAAGGATGTCCGCGCGTTCCTGCCCGGTTCGCTGGTGGATGTGCGCCCGGTGCGCGACCCGGCCTACCTGGAAGGCAAGGAGCTGGAATTCAAGCTCATCAAGCTGGACCGCAAGCGTAACAACGTCGTGGTCTCGCGCCGCGCTGTCGTCGAAAGCGAGCACTCGGAAGAGCGCGAGCAGCTGATGGACAAGCTGCAGGAAGGCGCGATCCTGAAGGGTGTCGTCAAGAACCTGACCGATTACGGCGCATTCGTGGACCTGGGCGGCATCGACGGCCTGCTGCACATCACCGACATGGCCTGGAAGCGCGTGCGCCACCCGTCCGAAGTCGTGAACGTCGGCGACGAGCTGGACGTGCGCGTGCTGAAGTTCGACCGCGAGCGCAACCGCGTTTCGCTCGGCCTGAAGCAGCTGGGCGAGGATCCGTGGGACAACATCGCCCGCCGTTACCCGGCCAACAGCCGCGTGTTCGGCAAGGTCTCCAACGTCACCGATTACGGCGCGTTCGTCGAGATCGAGCCGGGCGTCGAAGGCCTGGTGCACGTCTCCGAGATGGATTGGACCAACAAGAACGTCAACCCGTCCAAGGTTGTGCAGGTCGGTGACGAAGTTGAAGTCATGGTCCTGGACGTCGACGAGGAGCGTCGCCGCATCTCGCTGGGCATGAAGCAGGTTGCCGCCAATCCGTGGGAAACCTTCGCTGCCATCCACAAGAAGGGCGACAAGGTGTCGGGCCAGATCAAGTCGATCACCGACTTCGGCATCTTCATCGGCCTGGACGGCGGTATTGATGGCCTGGTGCACCTGTCCGACATCAGCTGGAACACCACCGGCGAAGACGTGGTCCGCAACTTCAAGAAGGGCGACAACCTGGACGCCGTCGTCCTGGCCGTCGATCCGGAGCGCGAGCGCATCAGCCTGGGCGTCAAGCAGCTGGAGCAGGATCCGTTCGGTCAGTACATGGCTGCCAACCCGAAGGGTTCGAAGGTCGAAGGCGTGGTCAAGGAAGTGGACGCCAAGGGCGCTACCATCGAACTGGCTGACGGCATCGAAGGCTATGTCGCTGCGCGTGACGTTGCCAACGAGCGCGTCGACGACGCGACCCAGTTCCTGAAGGTCGGCGACAAGGTTGAAGCGAAGTTCGTGGGCATGGATCGCAAGGGTCGTACCCTGCAGCTGTCGATCAAGGCCAAGGACGACGCGGAAATGCGCGAAGTGCTGGAGGAATACCAGTCCTCTTCGGCTTCCAGCGGCACCACCCAGCTCGGCGCGCTGCTGCGTGCACAGCTGAACGGCAACAAGTCCGAGTAATCGGCCTTTACCCGTAGCAGTAGTTTCCTGGACGGCCCGGACAATTGTCCGGGCCGTTTCAGGGTTTGAGACCCTCGACGCGAGTCCGCAATGACCAAATCCGAGTTGATCGAAATCTTGGCGCGCCGACAGGCGCATCTGAAGTCGGACGATGTCGATCTGGCGGTGAAGTCGTTGCTGGAAATGATGGGCGGGGCGCTGGCTGGCGGGGATCGCATCGAGATCCGCGGGTTCGGCAGTTTTTCGTTGCACTACCGGCCGCCGCGGCTGGGGCGCAACCCCAAGACCGGGGAATCG
The DNA here is from genome assembly GCF_019091045.1 of Stenotrophomonas sp. GbtcB23. Lineage (NCBI taxonomy): Bacteria > Pseudomonadati > Pseudomonadota > Gammaproteobacteria > Lysobacterales > Lysobacteraceae > Stenotrophomonas > Stenotrophomonas sp. GbtcB23. The sequence goes on from NZ_JAGXKC010000029.1 coordinate 31,105, forward strand.
GTCGCACTGCCGGGCAAGCATGTCCCGCATTTCAAGCCGGGCAAGGAACTCCGTGAGCGCGTAAGCGCCGTGGTGCCGCTGGAAAGCGATCCGGCCTAGTAGAGCGGATGGTTAGTCCGCTACTCTCTACCTCAAAGGGAATGGGAGCTGCCACAATGAAAGTCGCACGTCTGTTGATCCTGCTCGCCGTGCTGGTGGCCGGGCTCGTCATCGGTGCCCTCAATTCGCAGGACATGACCCTCAACCTGGGGTTCACTGCCATCCATTCCAGCACCGGCCTGGCCATTACCGTGGCCCTGTTGACCGGTGCGATCATCGGTGCCGGGCTGGTCCTGGTCGGCGTGGTGATCCCGTTGTATTCCCGACTGCGCAAAGCGCAGAAAGCGGCTCCGGCCGCCGCCCCCGTGGCGTCTTCTTCTTCACCTTTCGACGGACGTTGAGCGCCGATGGAATTTGTATCCGAGTGGTTCTGGTTTTTCCTGTTCCTGCCGCTGGCAGCACTGTCGGGCTGGGTGATCGGCCGTCGCGGTGGCCAGCGCCATGGCGACAACCAGGTCAGCCACCTGTCCAGCACCTACTTCCGTGGCTTGAACTACCTGCTCAACGAGCAGCCCGACAAGGCCATCGAACTGTTCCTGCACATTGCCGAACTGGACAAGGAAACCTTCGAGACCCAGGTCGCGCTGGGCCACCTGTTCCGCCGCCGGGGCGAGGTTGATCGCGCCATCCGCCTGCACCAGGGGCTGGTCAACCGTACCGACCTCAGCGACGCACAGCGCGTCCAGGCCCTGCTGGCGCTCGGCGAGGACTACATGAAGTCCGGCCTGCTCGACCGTGCTGAAACCGTCTTTACCGAACTGGCCCAGATCGACCAGCGCGCCCCGCAGGCGCTCAAGCACCTGATCGGCATCTACCAGGCCGAGCGGGACTGGGAAAAGGCGATCGACAACGCCACCCGTTACGAAGAAGTCACCGGCGAGCCGATGGGCAAGCTGGTGGGGCAGTTCGAGTGCGAGCTGGCCGAACGCTTCCGTGGCGCCGGCAAGATCGATGAAGCCCGCGCGGCCATCGCCCGTGCCTACCAGGCCGATGCGATGTCGGTGCGTGCCGGCATCATTGAAGGACGCCTGGAAACCGATGCCGGCAATGCCGAAGCCGCCGTGCGCGCGTTCGAGCGGGCCGCCCGCAATGATCCCGAATACCTGCCCGAGGTGCTGCAGCCGTTGATGCAGAACTACCGCAAGGTCGGCGATCTGGGCGGCGCGCGCGCGTTCCTGTCGGAAATGACCGAGCACTATCGCGGCATCGCCCCGGTACTGGCCCTGACCCAGCTGATGGAAGAGCAGGAGGGCGTGGCTCCGGCACGCGCCTATCTCGGCCGGCAGCTGAAGGATCGCCCGTCGGTACGCGGCGAGTCGGCATTGATCGACCTGACCCTGGCCGAAGGCGCCGACTCCACCGCCACCCTGCATGACCTCAAGCACATCACCGACCAGCTGCTGGTCCGCAATCCGGCCTATCGCTGCACGCGCTGTGGCTTCGGTGCGCGCACCCACCACTGGCAATGCCCCAGCTGCAAGGAGTGGGGTACGGTCAAGCCGCTGTTGAACTACGCGGTGCTCTGAGCCATGCCGGCAGGGTGGTGGATGGGGCTGCCGGCCGTGCTGGCAGTGGCGGCGGTGCTCACGTGGTGCGCCCGCCGGTACGCGCTGCGGCGCAAGCTGTTCGACCAGCCCGGGGAACGCCGCAGCCATGTCGTGGCGACCCCACGCGGGGGCGGCATTGCCATCGTGGTGACCCTGCTGCTGGCGCTGGCCGCGGCGGCGGTCATCTGGCCGGGCGCCCGGACGCCGTTGCTGGTGTCGGGGCTGGGCCTGGTGCTGGTGGCCGGGATCGGCTGGTGGGACGACCACCGGCCGCTGCCGGCGGTGCGCCGGTTGCTGGTCCATCTGCTGGCCGCCGGCCTGCTGGCAGGTCTGGTGTGGGATGCAACGGGCAACCCCTGGCAGGCGCTGCTGGCGCTGCTGTTTACGACATCCCTGATCAACATCTGGAACTTCATGGATGGGATCAACGGGATCGCGACCAGCCAGGCCATTCTGGCCGGCGCCGCGTTCGCGCTTGTCCTGCCGGGTCCGCTGGCGTTGGCCGGGATTGTCCTGGCACTGGCCTGCCTGGGTTTCCTGCCATTCAATTTTCCGAATGCAAGGATTTTCATGGGCGATGTGGGCAGCGGGGCGTTAGGTTATGCCGTCGCAGCCCTGGTCTGCCTGGCCAGCGTGGCAACCGACATCTCATGGCTGCTGCTGCTGGTACCGCTGACGGCTTTCCTCGTGGACGCTGGCTTCACACTGCTTTCGCGCATGCTGTCGGGGCAAAGATGGATGGAGCCCCACACCCAACATCTGTATCAACGTGCCGTCAAAAGTGGTGCAACGCACACTTCGGTTACAGGGACGTACTTTGTTTTTGGTCTGTTCAGTATTACAGTGTTTAATGCTTGCACGTATTTGCAGCCGAGGTGGGAGGCTGCCGTAGCCGTAGCGTGGATGTTCCTCGCGACCGGTCTTTGGCTGCTCCTGCGCAAGGGAATGCGCTACTAGAAGGATTGTTTGCTTTATGACGCCTTGGCAGGACCGTTTCACGAGTCTGCTTCCCCGTGCCGCCATCGTGGTCCACGACCTGTTCATGGTCTGGGCGTGCTGGCAGTTGCTGCATGCCGGCCGCTATTCGATGCTGGCCGATGCGCCCTCGTTGCCGCTGTGGAACATCGATACCTCGCTGGTGCTGGTGATCCAGGCCATCGTCTTCTGGCGAGTGGGCCTGTACCGCGGGCTGTGGCGGTTCGCCAGCGTGGCCGACCTGCTGCACATCTTCAAATCCAGCTTCATCGGGTTGCTGGCCATCGTGGTGGTGCTGGCTTACAAGCGCTTCAATGGCGTGCCGATGTCGGTGCTGGTGATCTATCCCTTCGCGCTGTCGGCCCTGCTGGGCGCGCCCCGCCTGCTGTACCGGGCATGGAAGGACTACCAGGCGCTGCAGTCGGATGCGACCGCGCGCCGGGTGCTCATCCTGGGCGCCGGCCAGGCTGCCGAAGCGCTGGTCCGCGACCTGCGCCGGTCGGGAGATTTCGAACCGGTTGGCCTGCTCGACGACGCGCCGCACCTGCAGGGGGCGAAGCTTCAGGGCCTGCCTATCCTGGGCACGCTGGACGATGCCGCCTCGGTGGTACGCGAAACCGCGGCCAAGCTGCTGGTGATCGCCATTCCGTCGCTGGATGCCGCCGGCATGCAGCGCGTGGTGGCCATCTGCGAAAGCACCGGGGTGCCGTTCCGCATGGTGCCCAAGCTCAACGACGTGCTGCTGGGCCATTCGCTGCCCGGTGAGCTGAAGGAAGTGGCGATCGAGGACCTGCTGGGGCGCAAGCCGATCCTGCCGGACTGGTCGCTGATCCGCGGCTGGCTGGGCGGGCGCACCGTGCTGGTGACCGGCGCTGGTGGCTCGATCGGCTCGGAACTGTGCCGCCAGTGCGCGCGCCACGGGGCAGGGCGGGTCGTACTGCTGGAAATGAGCGAGCTGCTGCTGCTCACCATCGAGGCCGAACTCAAGCGCAGCTTCCCCGACCTGGTCGTGGAGGCGGTACTGGGTGACTGTGGCGACCCGGCGGTGATCCGCCACGCCTTGTCGCTGTCGCAGGTGGATGCGGTGTTCCATGCGGCCGCCTACAAACAGGTGCCCGTGCTGGAACGGCAGCTGCGCGAAGCGGTACGCAACAACATCCTGTCCACCGAAACGGTGGCCCGGGCCTGCGTGGAAGCGCGGATCGAACATTTCGTGTTCATCTCCACCGACAAGGCGGTCGACCCGGTCAATGCGCTGGGCGCGAGCAAGCGCTACGCCGAGATGATCTGCCAGAGCCTGGACCAGAAGACCAGCCATACCCGCTTCGTCACCGTGCGCTTCGGCAACGTGCTCGCCTCGGCGGGCAGCGTGGTGCCGGTGTTCCGCGAGCAGATCCTCAAGGGCGGGCCGGTCACGGTCACCGACCCGGAAGTAACCCGTTACTTCATGACGATTCCCGAAGCCTGCCAGCTGATCCTGCAGGCGGCGGCATCAGCCTCGCACGGCGCGATCTATACGCTCGACATGGGCGAGCCGGTGCCGATCCGGGTGCTGGCCGAGCAGATGATCCGCCTGGCCGGCAAGCAGCCGTACAAGGACATCGCCATCATCTACACCGGCCTTCGTCCCGGCGAAAAGCTGCACGAGACCCTGTTCTATTCGGACGAGGACTACCGCCCGACCGCGCATCCCAAGATCCTCGAGGCCGGTGTGCGCACCTTCGCCCGCGAGCAGGTGCTGGGCAACGTGCCGCGCCTGCGCGAGGCCATCGCCAACTACGATACCGATGCGATCAACAGCATCCTGTTCGCGACCATGCCGGAATTTGCGCCGTTGCAACACGAATCTCACGTCGAGTCGGCTAAGGTGCTTCCCTTTCCGGCACGAGAGGCCAACAGGCTGTGACGAACAAGCGCATTCGCAAGGCGGTTTTCCCGGTGGCGGGGCTGGGCACCCGGTTCCTTCCCGCAACCAAGACGGTTCCCAAGGAAATGCTGCCGATCATCGACCGGCCGTTGATCCAGTACGCCGTCGATGAGGCGATCGAAGCAGGGTGCGACACCCTGATCTTCGTCACCAATCGTTACAAGCACGCGGTCGCGGACTATTTCGACAAGGCGTACGAGCTGGAGCAGAAGCTCGAGCGCGCGGGCAAGACCGAGCTGCTGGAACTGGTGCGCAACGTGCTGCCGGAAGGCGTGCGCGCGGTGTTCGTGACCCAGACCGAAGCGCTGGGCCTGGGCCATGCGGTGCTGTGTGCCAAATCCGTGGTGGGCGACGAGCCCTTCGCGGTGCTGCTGCCTGATGACCTGATCTGGAACCGCGGCGACGGCGCCCTCAAGCAGATGGCCGATCTCAACCAGGCCACGGGCGCCAGCGTGATCGCGGTTGAAGACGTGCCCCACGAGAACACGGCCAGCTACGGCATCGTGGCGACCGAGGCCTTCGACGGCCGCAAGGGGCGCATCGCGCAGATCGTGGAAAAGCCCAAGCCGGAAGACGCGCCGAGCGATCTGGCCGTGGTTGGCCGCTACGTGCTCAGCCCGAAGATCTTCGAACTGCTTGAAGCCACCGGCAAGGGCGCGGGCGGTGAGATCCAGCTGACCGACGCCATTGCCGACCTGCTGAAAACCGAAGAGGTCAACGCGTACCGTTTCGAAGGTACCCGGTTCGACTGCGGCACCCACCTCGGGCTGGTGGAAGCCACCATCCGCTTCGCGCTGGAAAGCCACAAACTGGGCAAGCCGGCGCGTGAGAAGCTGGCGCAGATGCTGGAAGAAGACGAGGGGTAAGCCCCGCGTCCCATGCACGCGCATGAAAAAGGCGACCCGGACGGGTCGCCTTTTTGCTTCTCCGCCCGCCTGACAACGGCAGGCGGCCATCTCTTGCGGCCGGCAGGTACCGACCGTTGGTCGGTACCTGGATCCCGGATCACAGCGATTCGAAAATACCCGCTGCGCCCATGCCGGTGCCGATGCACATGGTGACCATGCCGTACTTCTGCTGGCGACGGCGCAGGCCATGCAGCAGCGTGGCGGTCCGGATCGCGCCGGTGGCGCCCAGCGGGTGGCCCAGTGCGATGGCGCCGCCCAGCGGGTTGACCTTGGACGGGTCCAGCCCGCAATCACGGATCACCGCCAGCGACTGCGCGGCGAACGCTTCATTGAGCTCGATCCAGTCCAGCTGGTCCTGGGTCAGGCCAGCCTGCTTGAGCGCCTTGGGAATGGCCGCGATCGGGCCGATGCCCATCACTTCCGGGCGCACACCGGCGACCGAGAAACTCACGAAGCGGGCCAGCGGCTTCAGGCCGTAGTCCTTGACCGCCTGTTCCGATGCCAGCAGCACCGCACCGGCGCCGTCGCTCATCTGCGAGGAGTTGCCGGCGGTCACCGTGCCGCCGAACTGGCCGTTGCGGAACACCGGGCGCAGCTTGGCCAGGCCTTCGGCGGACGAGTCCAGGCGCGGGCCTTCGTCGGTGTCGACGATGCGGTCGCGGGTGATGATGCGGCGGCCGTCGGCCAGGTCCGGCTGGCGGGTGCGCACGTCATACGGGCTGATCTCATCCTTGAAGTCGCCGTTCTGGATTGCGGCGATGGCCTTCTGGTGCGAGGCCAGGGCGAACGCATCCTGCTCTTCGCGGGAAACCTTCCATTCCTCGGCGACCTTCTCGGCGGTGATGCCCATGCCGTAGGCGATGGCCACGTGGTCGTTGTCGAACACGCTCGGCGCCATCGCGATCTTGTTGCCCATCATCGGCACCATCGACATCGATTCGGTGCCGCCGGCCAGCATCAGGTCGGCGTTGCCGAGACGGATCTGGTCGGCTGCCATCGCCACGGCCTGCAGGCCGGACGAGCAGAAGCGGTTGACGGTCTGCGCGGAGATGGTGTCCGGCAGGCCGGCCAGCAGCACGCCGATGCGCGCCACGTTCATGCCCTGCTCGGCTTCGGGCATGGCGCAGCCGATGATGGCGTCATCGATGCGGTTGACGTCGATGCCCGGTGCCTGCGCGACCACGGACTTGAGCACGTGGGCCAGCATGTCGTCGGGACGGGTATTGCGGAACACGCCCTTGGGCGCCTTGCCAACCGGGGTACGGGTGGCGGCGACGATGTAGGCGTCCTGGATCTGCTTGGTCATTGTGGTGGTCTCTTATGGGTCAGTTGCGCAGCGGCTTGCCGGTCTTCAGCATGTGCGCGATGCGGGCCTGGGTCTTTTCCTGCTGGGCCAGTTCGACGAAGTGCTTGCGCTCCAGGGTCAGCAGCCACTCTTCGTCCACCAGCGTGCCGCGGTCCACTTCGCCACCACACAGCACGGTGGCGATACGCACGGCGATTTCGTAGTCGTACGGGCTGATGAAACGGCCCTCGAGCATGTTCACCAGCATCATCTTGAAGGTGGCGATACCCACGTCACCGGCCACCTGGATGCGGCGGGCCGGCATCGGCGGACGGTAGCCGCCTTCGGCCAGCGCCTGCACTTCGGCCTTGGCGATGTGCAGCGCTTCGAAGCTGTTGAACACCACCTTGTCGGTGGCGCGCATCAGGCCCAGTTCCTTGGCGTTGACCGCGGAGTTGGAGACCTTGGCCATGGCCACGGTTTCGAAGGTCTTCTTCAGTTCGGCGAATACATCACCGCCCGGGCCGGCGGCCTGGGAGGCGCGTACCGCCAGTTCCTTCAGGCCACCACCGGCCGGCAGCAGGCCGACGCCGGCTTCGACCAGGCCGATGTAGCTTTCCAGTGCGGCCACGCTCTTGGCGCTGTGCATCTGGAATTCGCAGCCGCCGCCCAGGGCCAGCCCGCGCACGGCGGTCACCACCGGCACCAGCGCGTACTTGATGGCCTGGCTGGTGCGCTGGAAGTTGTGCACCATTTCTTCGAACTGGTCGACCTTGCCGGCCTGCAGCAGGCCGAGCGCGCCGGCCAGGTCGGCACCGGCGGAGAAGGGTTCCTTCTGCTGCCAGATCACCAGCCCCTTGAAGCCCTGCTCGGCGCGCTTGATGGCTTCCTGCAGGCCGTTGAGCACGTGGTCGGACACGGTGTTCATCTTGGTCTTGAAGCTGACCACGGCGATGCCGTCGCCGTCGTGCCACATGCGCACGCCGTCGTTCTCGAACACGGTTTCGCCCGGGCTGAAGGTTTCGCCCAGCAGCGGATCCGGGAAGCGCTGGCGCTGGTACACCGGCAGCGCCGAACGCGGCAGCTTGGCGTTGCGGGTCGGGCTGTAGCTGCCTTCGGCGGCGTGCACGCCATCGCGGCCATCGAACACCCAGTCCGGCAGCGGGGCGTTGCTCATGCTCTTGCCGGCCACGATGTCATCGGCGATCCACTGCGCGACCTGCTTCCAGCCGGCGGCCTGCCAGGTTTCGAACGGGCCCAGCGACCAGCCGTAGCCCCAGCGGATGGCCAGGTCGACGTCGCGCGCGGTTTCGGCGATGTCGGCCAGGTGGTAGGCGCTGTAATGGAACAGGTCGCGGAAGGTCGCCCACAGGAACTGCGCTTGCGGGTGCTGGCTTTCGCGCAGCTTGGCGAACTTCTCGGCCGGGTTCTTGATTTTCAGGATCTCGACCACTTCCGGGGCGGCGGTGCGATCGGCAGCGCGGTAGTCCTGCTTCTCCAGGTCCAGCACCACGATGTCCTTGCCGACCTTGCGGAAGATGCCGGCGCCGGTCTTCTGGCCCAGCGCACCCTTGGCGATCAGCGCGTCCAGCCACTTCGGCGAGGCGAAGTACTGGTGCCACGGGTCGTTGGGCAGGGTGTCGCCCATGGTCTTGATGACGTGGGCCATGGTGTCCAGGCCGACCACGTCGGAGGTGCGGTAGGTGGCCGACTTCGGGCGGCCGACCAGCGGGCCGGTCAGGCCATCGACTTCATCGAAGCCCAGGCCGAACTGCTGGGTGTGGAAGATGGTGGACAGGATCGAGAACACGCCGATGCGGTTGCCGATGAAGTTCGGGGTGTCCTTGGCGTACACCACGCCCTTGCCCAGGGTGGTGACCAGGAAGCTTTCCAGGCCTTCCAGCACGGCGGCGTCGGTGGTGGTGGCCGGGATCAGCTCAGCCAGGTGCATGTAGCGCGGCGGGTTGAAGAAGTGCACGCCGCAGAAGCGGTGGCGCAGCTGTTCGGGCAGCACGTCGGCGAGCTTGTTGATGCCCAGGCCGGAGGTGTTGGAGGCCAGCACGGCATGATCGGCCACGAACGGGGCGATCTTCTTGTACAGGTCCTGCTTCCAGTCCATCCGTTCTGCGATGGCTTCGATGATCAGGTCGCAGTCGCGCAGCTGTTCCAGGCCGGTTTCATAGTTGGCCGGGGTGATCGCTTCGGCGTAGGACTTGCTGGCGAGCGGGGCAGGGCTGAGCTTGCCCAGGTTGGCGATGGCCTTGAGCACGATGCCGTCGGCAGGACCTTCCTTGGCGGGAAGGTCGAACAGCACGGTGTCGACGCCGGCATTGGTCAGGTGGGCCGCGATCTGGGCACCCATGACGCCGGCACCCAGCACGGCGGCGCGGCGGACTAGCAGGGAATTGGACATGTCGATAAGCCTTTGTTGGTCTGGAAGCCGGGCAGGGCCCGGCTCTACGGGGGTGATATGGGGCCCGGCGTTACGGGGTGGCAAGGGTCGCCGCCGCAGGGGCGGTGGCCGCGCTGGCGCGGAAACCGGCTTCGGCGAAATGGATGAGTTCCTGGGCTGCATGGGCACGATGCGCCGCTTCGGTGACACCGGCGGGTCGCTTGATCAGCCCGAAATCGGCCATGGCGTAGGTCAGTGCGCCGGCCAGGAAGTCCAGTCGCCAATACAGCTCTTCCTTGCTCAGGCCCGGCACGCTGGCGGCGATCGCCTTGCCGAACTCGCGCAGGACGTGGCCGTAGTGGTCGGAGAGGAACTTGCGCAGGTTGTCGTTCTTTTCCGCGTACGCGCGGGCGATGACACGCACGAACGCGCCCCCGGTCTGGCGGTCCTGGGCCATGGCCAGGGCCGGTTCGACGAACGCAGCCAGCACGGGACGCAGCTGCCCGGGGTGGTCGCGCCGGGCACTGTCCAGCTGCGACAGCCGGGCGGCGGTCATTTCGTCCATGCGCCGGCGGAACACCTCGTTGACCAGGTTTTCCTTGGATCCGAAGTGGTAATTCACCGCAGCGATGTTCACATCGGCCTGGCTGGTCACCTGGCGCAGCGATGTCCCGGCGAACCCGTGCAGGGCGAACAGCTCCTCGGCAGCGCCGAGAATGCGGTCCTTGGTGGAGAAGTGGGCGGGTTTGGCCATGGGCGGGGCAGGGGTTCAATCAAACGATTGTTTGATATTAGACCCCGGCATCGCCGCTGGCATGCTGCGACGCACAAGATGTTGGTCCTCGTTCATGCCCATCAACCTGAACGGCGGGCAGTCGCCGCCAGCGCGAGGTTGCCGCGCAGGGCGTGGCAAGACGTACCGAGAGGTTGTAGAATCACGCCACGTATATAGGCTAAGCCCGCGTTTCGACGCGGGTTTTTTTCATGTTACTCTCGGGCCGATCAGTGGCCCGCCCAACGGAGAATTCCCATGGCGCTGGAGCGCACCCTTTCCATCATCAAGCCGGACGCCGTCGCCAAGAACGTCATCGGTGAAATCTACGCCCGCTTCGAAAAGGCTGGCCTGAAGGTCGTGGCTGCCAAGTACAAGCAGCTGTCGCGCCGTGAAGCCGAAGGCTTCTACGCCGTGCACAAGGAGCGTCCGTTCTTCAACGCGCTGGTCGAGTTCATGATCTCCGGCCCGGTGATGATCCAGGCGCTGGAAGGCGACAACGCCGTGCTGGCCCACCGCGACCTGCTGGGCGCCACCAATCCGAAGGACGCTGCGCCGGGCACCATCCGCGCCGACTTCGCCGATTCCATCGATGCCAATGCCGCCCACGGCTCGGACTCGGTCGAGAATGCCGCGATTGAAATCGCGTACTTCTTCGCCGCGACCGAAGTGGTCTCGCGCTGAGAGTAATGCCGTGAACGAGGTCGTACAGCCCAACGCCATCCCCATCGTGCTCGCCCAGGGCGCGCCGGTGGCCAAGCAGAACCTGCTCGACCTCGATCGCGAGGGATTGGAGCGCTTCTTCGCCGAGACACTCGGCGAAGCGCGCTACCGTGCCCACCAGGTCATGAAGTGGATCCACCACCACTACGTCACCGATTTCGACCATATGACCGACCTGGGCAAGGCGCTGCGCAGCAAGCTGCAGCAGCATGCCGAAGTCCGCGTCCCGAACATCGTCTTCGACAAGCCGTCGGCCGACGGTACCCACAAGTGGCTGCTTGCCATGGGCACCGATGGCAAGAACGCGATCGAAGCGGTCTACATCCCGGACAAGAACCGCGGCACGCTGTGCGTGTCGTCGCAGGTGGGCTGTGCACTGAACTGCACGTTCTGCTCCACCGCCACCCAGGGCTTCAACCGCAACCTCTCCACCGCCGAGATCATCGGGCAGGTGTGGGTGGCGGCGCGCCACCTGGGCAACATCCCGCACAAGCAGCGTCGCCTCACCAACGTGGTGATGATGGGCATGGGCGAGCCGTTGATGAATTTCGACAACGTCGTGCGCGCCATGAGCGTGATGCGCGACGACCTGGGCTACGGCCTGGCCAACAAGCGCGTGACCCTGTCGACCTCCGGCCTGGTGCCGCAGATCGACCGCCTGTCGGCCGAAAGCGATGTGTCGCTGGCGGTGTCGCTGCATGCGCCGAACGATGCGCTGCGCGAGACCCTGGTGCCGCTCAACAAGAAGTACCCGATCGTGGAACTGATGGCCTCGTGCGCGCGCTACCTGCGTGCGAACAAGCGCCGCGAATCGGTCACCTTCGAATACACCCTGATGAAGGGCATCAACGACCAGCCCGAGCACGCCCGCCAGCTGGCGCGGCTGATGCGCCAGTTCGACAATGCCGTACAGGCCTCGCATTCGGGCAAGGTCAACCTGATTCCGTTCAATCCGTTCCCCGGTACCCGCTATGAGCGCTCCGGTGATGCGGAGATCCGCGCCTTCCAGAAGATCCTGCTCGACCAGCAGGTGCTGACGATGGTGCGGCGGACCCGTGGCGACGACATCGATGCCGCCTGTGGCCAGCTCAAGGGCCAGGTGATGGATCGTACCCGCCGCCAGGCCGAGTTCAACAGAACGCTCCAGGACGGGAAAAACCGGGATGCCGCTGCCTGACCGCCGATTGCCAGCCGTTTTTTTCGTCGCGCTGGCACTCGCCGGATGTGGCAACAAAGGCGTCAAACCCATGACCGCTCCGTTGGGCGTAGCGCCCGAATACGTGGCGCGCGACAACGCTGACACCCGTCGCCGGGTCAGCTACCAGGACCAGATGACATTGTCGGCCGAGGCGTTCCGCGCCGGAGCGCTGGATGCTTCCGAAAAGCGCGCCCGAAGCGCGCTCAAGCTCGATGCGGGCCGGCCGGATGCCTACATCATGCTGGCGGCGCTGGCCAACCGGCGCGGTGACGATGCCGCCGCCGGTCCGCTGTTCCAGAAGGCGGCCGAGCTGGCGCCGGACAGCGGCGAGGTGCTCAACAACTATGGCGCCTGGTTATGTGGTCATGGCCGCGCCACCGAAGCGTTGCCACTGTTCGACCGGGCCGTTGCCGCGCCGGGTTACCGCACGCCGGCCGCAGCCCTGGCCAACGCAGGCGGCTGTGCGCTTGACGCCGGCCAGCCCGAGCGCGCAGTGCGTGACCTGCGCCGGGCCCTGGCGCTGGATCCGGCCAACCCCTATGCGCTGGAGGCCATGGCCCGCAACGAGCATGCCCAGGGCCGCTTTTTCGAGGCCCGGGCCTTCGTGCAACGGCGTCTAGCGGCTGCACCGGCCACACGTTCCGTGTTACAACTTGCCTCTCAAATCGAGGCGCAGCTTGGCGACACAGTGGCATCCGGTCGTTATCTGCAGCGAATTCGCGACGAATTTCCGCAGGATGCGGCTCCTAATTCCCGGGGTTGAAGCATTGTGATTGATGACCAGACTGTGAACGCTTTTGACACCGCGGCCGGCTGTGGAGCACGTCTCCGGCAGGCGCGGGAAGCGGCAGGACTGACGCTCGAAGCAGTGGGGCAGCAGTTGCGCATGCCGGTGCAGGTGGTGAAGTCACTGGAAGCCGAGCAGTGGGATCGCCTCGGTGCGCCGGTGTTCGTCCGCGGCCAGCTCAAAAGCTATGCGCGCCTGCTCAAGGTCGACCTGGGCGATGTGCTGGACCAGGCCCACATCGGGCCGGTGGTGCCGCCGCAGCTGGTCAGCCACACCCATACCCCGCGGGCCCGCCGTATCGCCGAGAGCCTCGGCCGCCGTGCCCTGTATGTCGGCATCACCGCGGTGCTGGCCGTGCCGGTGTGGTTCGCTACACGCGGCCACTTCGACAGTGCCTCGACCACCCCCAATACCGCTTCGCTGGATGTGATTCCCGCCGCCGTACCGGTGGCGGGCACCGCACCGGCTGACCAGGCGGCGCCGGTGGTGACGCCTGCGCCGTCGACGGCGCCGTCGGCGCCTTACCTGGCCTCGTTGACCCCGGTGCCTCGGCCCACGGCCGCCGCGCCGGCGCCGGCCGGTGCGCTCAACCTGCAGTTCAAGGGCGACAGCTGGGTGGATATCGTCGCGCCCGACGGCAGCACCGTCGAGAAAGCCCTGATCAAATCAGGTGAAACCCGCGCCTTCAGCCCGGGCCAGGTGGCCCGCATGGTGCTCGGCAATGCGTCGGCGGTGGAGGTTCAGCAGGCCGGCACCATCATCGACCTTTCGCCCTACCAGCGAGCCAACGTGGCACGCTTTACGGTATCCTCTGACGGCTCCGTGGCTCCGGTTTCACACTGAGCCGCGTTTCCCGATTCATTTCGACAATCCAATTCAAACAGTCCCTCCTGACGGGCAGGGGCGAGAGTACGCATGGCGATCGACGACCTGCTCGACGAGCACGAACAAAGTGAACGCGTCCGCAGCTGGCTGCGGAAGAATGGTGTCAGCATCATCGCCGGCGTGGCGATTGCCATCGGCGGCATCGCCGGCTGGCAGTGGTGGCAGAAAGAACAGGGCAGCCACCTGGCGGGTGCCCACGGTGAGTACCAGGTGGTGCTCAAGCAGCTGGAGGACAAGAAGCTGGACGAAGCGGCCAAGGGCGTGAAGACGCTGGAAGCCGGCAAGGTCCAGGTCTACGGCGACCTCGCAGCGCTGCAGCTGGCCAAGGCGCAGGTCGATGCAGGCAAGAACGAGGAGGCCCTGGCCACCCTTCGTGCCATCAAGGCCGACCCGGAATACAAGGCGGCGATCGACCAGCGCATTGCGCGCCTGCTGATCGCCACCGGCAAGAACGATGAAGCCATCACGCTGCTGGGCAGTGCCACCGACAGTGCGAGCCTGGAAATCCATGGCGACGCCTTGATGGCGCTGGGCAAGCGTGACGAAGCCCGCGGGCAGTATGAGAAGGCGCTCAAGACGCTGGATGTGGCAGCGCCCCAACGGCGCGTGCTGGAAACCAAAGTGATGGATGCCGGTGGCACCGTCACCGAGCCTGCGGAGTCGGTGTAATGAAGCAGATGGTCATGATCAAGCGCGTAGCCACCCTGGTGTTGATGGGCGTGGCGTTGTCCGGCTGCACCACCGTCAAGGGCTGGTTCGCCGGCAAGGACGCGGAGGCCAAGAAGGCGCTGGAACCGGCAGAGCTGGTCAAGTTCGAGCCGACCGCCAAGGTCGACCGGATCTGGAGCACCAACCTGGGCAAGGGCGAGAAGCGCATCGGCGTGCGCCAGGGCCCGGTCGTGGCCGATGGCCGCGTGTACGCGGCCGCGATCACCGGCGGCGTGCATGCGCTGGACCTGCAGACCGGCAAGACGGTCTGGACCTACGAGCCGGCCAAGGTCAAGAAGCAGCCCAAGCTGCGTCTGTCCGGTGGCCCGGGCGTCGGCGAAGGCCTGGTGGTGATCGGTACGCTGGATGGTCAGGTCATCGCGCTGGACGCCAACGACGGCAGCGAAAAGTGGCGCGCCAAGGTGCCGGGCGAAGTGATCGCCGCGCCGGCGATCGCCCAGGGCATCGTGTTCGTGCGCAGCAACGATGGCCGGGTGACCGCCTTCGATGCCGGCAACGGCACCCAGAAGTGGTTCAACCCGCGTGAGCTGCCCATGCTGACCGTGCGCGGCAACGCGCCGGTGGTGGCCGGCCCGGGCGTGCTGTTCATCGGCAACGATGACGGCAGCGTGGCCGCGCTGGGCATGCAGGACGGCCGTACCGTGTGGGACCAGATGGTCTCCAACGGTGAAGGCCGCACCGAGCTGGAGCGCATGTCCGATGTGGACGGCGCGCCGGTGCTGGAAGGCAACACCCTGTTCGTGAGCAGCTTCAAGAACCAGACCATGGCGATCGAAGGCCCGACCGGCCGCCCGCTGTGGGCACGTGACCATGGCGGCGCCGGTGGCGTGGCCCTGACCTCGGGCAATGTGATCGTCACCGACAACAAGGGCGGCGTGTTCGGCCTGGACAAGGCCAGCGGCAGCGCCATGTGGTCGCAGACCGGCCTGGCCCGTCGCTCGCTGACCGGGCCGGCCATCCACGGCGATTACGTTGTGGTGGGTGACTACAAGGGTTATCTGCACTGGTTGCGGACAGACAATGGTGAACTGGCCGCGCGCGCCAAGAGTGGCGGCGATGCCCTGCTGGCGCAGCCGGTGGTCGCCGATGGGATTCTGCTGGTGCAGAACGTTGATGGAAAGCTGACCGCATTCCGGTTGGCACAATAAGGAGTTACCGCGATGCTGCCCTTGGTCGCCCTGGTTGGACGGCCGAACGTCGGCAAGTCCACCATCTTCAATGCGCTGACCCGTACCCGTGACGCCCTGGTCCATGACCAGCCCGGCGTCACCCGGGACCGCAACTATGGTGTTTGCCGTCTGGACGAGGACAACCCGTTCCTCGTCGTCGACACGGGCGGTATCTCGGAGGATGACGAAGGCCTGGCCGGCGCAACCGCCGACCAGGCACGTGCTGCCGCCGGCGAAGCCGATCTGATCCTGTTCGTGGTGGATGCCCGTGACGGGACCTCCGCGCTGGATGACGAGATCCTGTCGTGGCTGCGCAAGCTGTCGCGGCCGACCCTGCTGTTGATCAACAAGATCGATGGCACCAACGAAGACACCGTGCGCGCGGAATTCGCCCGCTACGGGTTCAGCGAAATGCTGACCGTGTCCGCTGCCCACCGCCAGGGCCTGGACGACCTGCTTGAAGAAGTGGTCCAGCGCCTGCCCGAAGAGGGCAGCGGCGAGGAGATGGACAACGATCCGAACCGGATGCGCATTGCCTTCGTCGGCCGCCCCAACGTGGGCAAGTCGACCCTGGTCAACCGCATTCTCGGCGAAGAACGGATGATCGCCTCGGAAGTGCCCGGCACCACCCGCGACTCGATCGCGGTGGACCTGGAGCGTGACGGCCGCGAATACCGCCTGATCGACACCGCCGGCCTGCGTCGCCGCGGCCGGGTCGAAGAGGTGGTGGAAAAGTTCAGCGTCATCAAGACCCTGCAGGCCATCGAGCAGTGCCAGGTGGCGGTGCTGATGCTGGACGCCAGCGAAGGCGTGACCGACCAGGACGCTACCGTGCTGGGCGCGGTGCTGGATGCCGGCCGCGCGTTGGTGGTGGCGATCAACAAGTGGGATGGCCTGACCGATTACCAGCGCGAACAGGCCGAAGCGCTGGTCTCGCGCAAGCTCGGCTTCGTGCCGTGGGCTGAAACGGTGCGCATCTCGGCCAAGCACGGCTCGGGCCTGCGCGAGCTGTTCCGTGCGATCCACCAGGCGCATGCCTCGGCGACCCACGAGTTCAGCACCAGCGAAGTCAACAAGGCGCTGGAAATCGCCTACGAGACCAACCCGCCGCCGGCGATCCGTGGTCACGTGTCCAAGCTGCGTTACGTGCACCCGGGCGGCTCCAATCCGCCGACCTTCATCGTGCACGGCACGCGGCTGAAGGAGCTGCCGGAGTCGTACAAGCGCTACCTGGAAAACTTCTTCCGCAAGCGTTTCAAGCTGATCGGCACGCCGGTACAGTTCATCTTCCGCGAGGGTGCCAACCCGTACGAAGGCAAGAAGAACGTGCTGAGCGAGCGTCAGATCGCCAAGAAGAAGCGCCTGATCAAGCACGTCAAGGGCCGCTGAAGCCCGTGGCGTCCCGGCACACCGGGACGCCATCCCACGGTAGCGACACGCTACGCGTGTCCCAGCCGGACCCAACCCGCCCATAATGGGCCATGACCGCAATACCCGAACTCAGCCCCGAGCACGCCCGCCAACGCACCCTCCACGGCGCGCTGCTGATCGACGTGCGTGAACCGCACGAGCGCGCTACCGGCATGGCCGAGGGCGCAAGGGGAATCGCGCAGGGCGATCTCCTGAGCGAAGCCAGCACGCAGCTCCCGGCGCTTGACCGCGAGATCCTGCTGATCTGCCAGAGCGGCAAGCGCTCCATGGAAGCGGCGCAGGCCCTGCTCGATCTCGGCTACACCCACATCGCGTCCGTCCACGGCGGCACCACTGCCTGGCGTGCTGCCGCGCTGCCACTCGTGCAGCCGCTGCAGAGCGACGGCGAGCGCGATTTCAACGAACGCTACTCACGCCACCTGCTGCTGCCGCAGGTCGGCGTTGCCGGCCAGCAGGCGCTGCTCGGCGCCCGGGTACTGCTGCTTGGCGCGGGCGGGCTTGGCTCGCCGGCCGCCTTCTACCTCGCCGCCGCCGGGGTAGGGCACCTGCGCATCGCCGACGACGACGTGGTGGAGCGCAGCAACCTGCAGCGGCAGATCCTGCATACCGACGCCAGCATCGGCGAACCCAAGGTGCAGTCGGCCCGCGCGCGGCTGCTGGCGCTCAACCCCCGGCTGGACGTGGAAGCGGTGCAGGAGCGGGTGACCTCGGACAACATCGACGCGCTGCTCGACGGCGTGGACGTGGTGCTGGACGGGTCGGACAACTTCCCGCTGCGCTACCTGCTCAACGATGCCTGCATCCAGCACGCGATCCCGCTGGTCTACGGCGCGGTGGAGCGTTTCACCGGCCAGGTGTCGGTATTCGACGCCGGCCGCCATCGCGGACAGGCGCCGTGCTACCGCTGCCTGTTCCCCGAGCCGCCGCCGCCGGAGTTCGCGCCCAACTGTGCCGAGGCCGGGGTGCTGGGCGTGCTGCCGGGCATGGTCGGCCTGCTGCAGGCCACGGAAGTGCTCAAGCTGCTGCTTGGGATCGGTGAGCCGCTGGTGGGGCGGCTGCTGACGTTCGACGCGCTGGGCATGCGTTTCCGTGAGATCCGCCTGGGGCCGGACCCCGCCTGCCCGCTGTGCGCGTCCGGGCAGGCGTTCCCGGGTTACATCGACTACGCCGCATTCTGCGCAGGTCCGTAGGACGATATGGCGATTTACTGACCGATCGTTCCATTCCCGGCACGATCCTGCGCACCTGCGTGCTATGTCCCTGCATCAACTTGTCCTATCGTGATGGCTGATCGGAGTTGCAAGGAACAAACCGCATGGCGGTGGAAGCAGGTGCCAGTGAACTGGTGAAAGTAGTCGCCCTGCTGGGTGCGGCAGTGGTGATGGTGCCGTTGTTCCGCCGGCTGGGATTGGGCTCGGTGCTGGGCTACTTCGCGGCCGGGCTGGCGATCGGTCCGTTCGGCTTCGGCTGGTTCTCCGATCCGCAGGCGATCCTGCATACGGCCGAACTGGGCGTGGTGATGTTCCTGTTCGTGATCGGACTGGAAATGCGGCCTTCGCACCTGTGGAGCCTGCGCAGGGAAATCTTCGGGCTGGGCACGCTGCAGATCGTGGTCTGCGGTGCGGTGCTCACCGGCGTGTGCATGCTGTTCGGTTTCCCGCTACCGGTGGCCTTCATCGGTGCGGCCGGTTTCGTGCTGACCTCCACGGCCGTGGTGATGCAGCTGCTGGCCGAGCGCGGTGATATCGCGCTGCCGTCCGGGCAGAAGATCGTCTCGATCCTGTTGTTCGAGGACCTGCTGATCGTGCCGCTGCTGGCAGTGGTCGCCTTCATGGCGCCGGTGCAGGCCGATGCCGGTACCGGCTCGCGCTGGATCAGCGTGGCCATCGCCGCCGGCGCGATCATCGGGCTGGTGCTGGTGGGCCGCTTCCTGCTCAACCCGCTGTTCCGCATCCTGGCCGCCGCCAAGGCGCGCGAGGTGATGACCGCCGCCGCATTGCTGGTGGTGCTGGGCGCGGCGCTGCTGATGCAGCTGGGCGGGCTGTCGATGGCAATGGGCGCGTTCCTGGCCGGCGTGCTGCTCAGCGAATCCACCTTCCGCCACCAGATCGAAGCCGACATCGAACCGTTCCGCGGCATCCTGCTCGGGCTGTTCTTCCTCAGCGTGGGCATGGCGCTGGACCTGACCGTGGTGGCCAACAACTGGCCGCTGATCGTGTCCGGCGTGCTGGCGCTGATGCTGGCCAAGGCGGTGTGCATCTACACCGTGGCGCGCATCCTGGGCAGCGACCACCGGCAGGCGCTGGATCGTGGCGTGGTGATGGCACAGGGCGGCGAATTCGCCTTCGTGCTGTTCTCGGCCGCCGCTGCTGCCGGTGTCATCGGTATCGAGGTCAACGCCAACCTGACCGCCATCGTGGTGCTGTCGATGGCGCTCACCCCGCTGTTCGTGCTGCTGCACGACAAGCTGATGCCGGCGCGGGAAGTCTCGCTGGAAGGCGTGGACACCGCAGAGGGCATGTCCGGCAGCGTGCTGATGATCGGCTTCGGCCGCTTCGGCCAGGTGGCCAGCCAGTCGCTGCTGGCCCGCGACGTGGACGTGACCATCATCGACAACGACGTGGACATGATTCACAACGCCGAGCGCTTCGGCTTCAAGATCTACTACGGCGACGGCACCCGGCTGGACGTGCTGCATGCATCGGGCGCGGCCACCGCGCGCGCGATCGCGGTGTGCGTCAACAACGCGCAGGATGCCGACCGCATCGTCGAACTGGTCGCGCACGAGTTCCCGCAGGCCAAGCTGCTGGTGCGTTCGTTCGATCGTGAGCACTCGCTGCGCCTGATCCACGCCGGGGTGGACTTCCAGATCCGCGAAACCTTCGAATCCGCGCTGATGTTCGGCCAGGCCGCGCTGGTCGAGCTGGGCGCCGACGAGGACGACGCACGCGACATCGCCGAGCAGATCCGCGAACGCGACGCCGAGCGCTTCGAGCTGGAAATGGCCGGCGGCGACCTGCGTGCCGGTGCGCACATGGTGTTCGGCAGCGCGCTGCCGGGCGTGCCCACGCCGACCCCGTTCACCGCGCCCAAGCGCAAGGCACGCACCCTCAACGCCGACGAAGTGCCGGAAGAAGAATGACGCGCGTGAGCGCGACCGCAGCGTAGGGCCGGGCCATGCCCGGCTGTGACGGTGTTCGGCGGCACGTTAATCGGGGACAATACCCTTCCGCCGCCGCACGCCCCGCATTCGATGAACGATTCCGCCCCCCGTCATTCCGCCCGCATCCTGGACGGACGCCGCATCGCCGAAGACCTGCTGGACAGCCTGAAGGTGCGCGTAGACGCCCGCCTGGCGGCCGGTGGCAGCCGGCCGGGGCTGGCCGTGGTGCTGGTGGGCGGCGACCCGGCCTCGACGGTGTATGTGCGCAACAAGCGCCGTGCCGCCGAAAAGGTCGGGATCGAGGCGTTCGATTACGACCTGCCGGCCGGCACCGGTGAAGCCGCGCTGCTGACCCTGATCGACCAGCTCAATGCGGACCCGAAGATCCACGGCATCCTGGTCCAGCTGCCGCTGCCGGGGATCCCCGACGCCAGCCGCCTGATCCACCGCATCGACCCACGCAAGGACGTGGACGGCTTCCACCCGGAGAACGTCGGCCACCTGGCCCTGCGCGAATTCGGCCTGCGCCCGTGCACCCCGCGTGGCATCACCACGCTGCTGGGCCATACCGACCAGCCGGTGCGCGGCCGCAACGCCACCATCGTCGGCGTGAGCAACCACGTGGGCCGGCCGATGGGCCTGGAGCTGCTGATCGCCGGCTGCACCGTCACCAGCTGCCACAAGTTCACCCCCAAGGACGTGCTGGAGCAGTCGGTGCGCAATGCAGACATCCTGGTGGTAGCGGTAGGTCGCCCCGGCATCGTGCCGGGCGAGTGGGTCAAGCCGGGCGCGGTGGTCATCGACGTGGGCATCAACCGCCTGGACGATGGCCGCCTGGTCGGCGACGTGGGCTTCGAGGCGGCGGCCGCACGGGCCAGCTGGATCACCCCGGTGCCGGGCGGGGTAGGGCCGATGACCGTCGCTACGCTGATGCAGAACACGATAGAAGCCGCCGAAGCATCCTGACGCCGGGACGCCGTGGCGACCAACGGTCGTCACCTACCGGTAGCGCACGACCGTTGGTCGTGCGGCCCGGCCGCCGAACCGCTGCATGAACGCGCTGCGCCGGCGCGACACAGCGTCGCATCCGCCCCCTGCCCAACGGGGCGAAATCAGGGTAAAATGTCGCGCTTCCCCACATCTCGGGTATGCCGATGCTGCGCATCCAGGCTGAAGCACTGACTTACGACGACGTCTCGCTCGTCCCCGCCCATTCCATCATCCTGCCCAAGGATGTCACCCTGGAAACGCGCCTGACGCGCGACCTGCGGCTGAAGCTTCCGATCCTGTCGGCTGCCATGGATACCGTCACCGAAGCACGCCTGGCCATCGCCATGGCCCAGCTCGGCGGCATGGGCATCATCCACAAGAACCTGAGCGTGGACCAGCAGGCCGCCGAAGTGGCCAAGGTCAAGAAGTTCGAAGCGGGTGTCATCCGCGACCCGATCACGGTCGGCCCGGAAACCACCATCCGCGACGTGCTGGCGCTGACCCAGGCGCGCAACATCTCCGGCGTGCCGGTGGTCGATGGCGGCCAGCTGGTGGGCATCGTGACCCACCGCGACATGCGCTTTGAAACCGAGCTGGACGATCCGGTCCGCCACATCATGACCAAGAAGGATCGCCTGATCACGGTCAAGGAAGGCGCCGCGTCCGAGGAAGTGCTGCAGCTGCTGCATCGCAACCGCATCGAAAAGATCCTGGTGGTCAACGATGATTTCGCCCTGCGCGGCCTGATCACCGTCAAGGACATCCAGAAGAACACCGATTACCCCAACGCCGCCAAGGACGTCGCCACGCGCCTGCTGGTGGGTGCCGCGGTGGGCGTCGGCGGCGATACCGATCGCCGCGTCGAAGCGCTGGTCGCTGCCGGCGTGGACGTGCTGGTGGTGGACACCGCGCACGGCCATTCGCAGGGCGTGCTGGACCGCGTCAGCTGGGTCAAGAAGCACTTCCCGCAGGTGCAGGTCGTGGGTGGCAACATCTGCACCGGCGAAGCCGCACTGGCGCTGCTGGACAGCGGCGCGGACGCGGTCAAGGTCGGCATCGGCCCGGGCTCGATCTGCACCACCCGCGTGGTCGCCGGTGTCGGCGTGCCGCAGATCACCGCCATCGACCTGGTGGCCGAAGCGCTGCAGGACCGCATCCCGCTGATCGCCGACGGTGGCATCCGCTACTCCGGCGACATCGGCAAGGCGCTGGCCGCCGGTGCATCGACCATCATGATCGGCGGCCTGCTGGCCGGTACCGAGGAATCGCCCGGTGAAACCGAGCTGTTCCAGGGCCGTTCGTACAAGAGCTACCGCGGCATGGGTTCGCTGGCGGCGATGGAGAAGGGGTCCAAGGACCGCTACTTCCAGGATGCTTCCAGTGCCGACAAGCTGGTGCCCGAAGGCATCGAAGGCCGCGTGCCGTATCGCGGCCCGGTCGGCGGCATCATCCACCAGCTGATGGGTGGCCTGCGCGCCACCATGGGCTACGTGGGCTGCGGCACCATCGAAGACATGCGCAGCAAGCCGAAGTTCGTCAAGATCAGCGGCGCCGGCCAGCGTGAGAGCCACGTCCATGACGTGCAGATCACCAAAGAACCGCCGAACTACCGCGCCTGACGCGGCATGAGCGAAGAGGAACGAGGAAGCTGATTCCCGTTCCTCTTTCTCTATCTGCCATTCGTTGCCTGATTTTCGTTTCTCCGTTTTCCATCCAGCATTGCCGGGCGCCATGACCAACATCCATAACGACAAGATCCTCATCCTCGATTTCGGCGCGCAGTACACCCAGCTGATCGCGCGCCGCATCCGCGAGCTCGGCGTGTACTGCGAAATCTGGGCGTGGGATCACAACCCGGCGGACATCGCCGCGTTCGGCGCCAAGGGCATCATCCTGTCTGGCGGCCCCGAATCCACCACGCTGCCGGGCGCGCCGGCCGCGCCGCAGGAAGTGTTCGACAGCGGGCTGCCGATCTTCGGCATCTGCTATGGCATGCAGACCCTGGCCGCACAGCTCGGCGGCGCTACCGAAGCGGCCGACCAGCGCGAGTTCGGCCATGCCGAAGTCAACGTCGTGCACCCGGACGCGCTGTTCAAGGGCCTGAGCGACCACGGCGGCGAGCCGAAATTGAATGTGTGGATGAGCCACGGCGACCACGTTTCGGTGGCGCCCCCGGGCTTCACCATCACCGCCACCACCGATCGCATCCCCGTGGCCGCGATGGCCAACGAGGAAAAGCGCTGGTACGGCGTGCAGTTCCACCCGGAAGTGACCCACACCCTGCAGGGCCAGGCGCTGCTGCGCCGCTTCGTGGTGGACGTATGCGGCTGCCAGACGCTGTGGACCGCGGCCAACATCATCGACGACCAGATCGCGCGCGTGCGCGAGCAGGTGGGCGATGATGAAGTGATCCTGGGCCTTTCCGGCGGCGTCGATTCGTCGGTGGTTGCCGCGCTGCTGCACAAGGCGATCGGCGACAAGCTGACCTGCGTGTTCGTCGACACCGGCCTGCTGCGCTGGCAGGAAGGCGACCAGGTGATGGCGATGTTCGCCGAGCACATGGGCGTCAAGGTGATCCGCGTCAACGCCGCCGACCGCTACTTCGCCAAGCTGGAAGGCGTGAGCGATCCGGAAGCCAAGCGCAAGATCATCGGCAACCTGTTCGTGGACATCTTCGACGAAGAGTCCAACAAGCTCAGCAACGCCAAGTGGCTGGCGCAGGGCACCATCTACCCCGACGTGATCGAGTCGGCCGGCAGCAAGACCGGCAAGGCCCACGTGATCAAGAGCCACCACAACGTCGGCGGCCTGCCCGAGCACATGAAGCTGGGCCTGGTGGAACCGCTGCGCGAGTTGTTCAAGGACGAAGTGCGCCGCCTCGGCGTCGAACTCGGCCTGCCGCGCAGCATGGTCTACCGCCATCCGTTCCCGGGCCCGGGCCTGGGCGTGCGCATCCTGGGCGAAGTGAAGCGTGAGTACGCCGAGCTGCTGGCCAAGGCCGATGCGATCTTCATCGATGAGCTGCGCAAGGCCGACCTGTACGACAAGACCAGCCAGGCCTTCGCGGTGTTCCTGCCGGTGAAGTCGGTGGGCGTGGTGGGCGACGCGCGTGCGTATGAGTGGGTGATCGCGCTGCGTGCGGTGGAAACCATCGATTTCATGACCGCGCACTGGGCGCACCTGCCTTATGAGTTCCTGGGCACGGTGAGCAACCGGATCATCAATGAACTGCGTGGCGTCTCGCGCGTGGTCTACGACATTTCCGGCAAGCCGCCGGCAACCATCGAGTGGGAGTGAAATCAGGTCCTTCGGGGACTATTGCCAGCTATCGAAAGTCTGTCATAACGTATTGATTTAGAAAGAAATACGTCACGGCAGCTATCGGTGACTATCGCCGGCCAGCAGAACAGGTTGGCGGTAGAACTGACGGTACGAACCGGGGGCCGGATTAAGACCCTCCCGTTTACTATCCAGACTAAACCGGTCTTTGACGGTAAAAGTCTCCTCGGGAAAGCTTGTTTCATGCGGCTTTCCGAGCATCAGCAGGTCTCCTGGCCCCTGACGGTAAAAGCCGTCACGAACAGGAGGAAAAACCTCGATGCTTACCGACACCGCACTGCGCAATCTCAAGCCTAAGCCCAAGACTTATAAGGCTTTTGACCGCGATGGCATGTACGTGACGGTATCGCCCGTCGGTACCGTCACCTTCCGCTACGATTACCGTCTCAACGGCCGCCGTGAGACGCTGACCATCGGCCGCTACGGTCCGGCGGGCATTTCGCTGGCGATGGCCCGCGAAAAGCTGATCGACGCCAAGAAGGCCGTCGCTCAGGGCAAGTCCCCCGCGCTGGAGAAGCAGCGCGAGAAGCGCCGCCTGACCGCCGCCAAGACTTTTGGCGACGTGACCGAGAAGTGGCTGGCCGGAGCACGGATGGCCGACAGCACCAAGGCGATGCGCAAGAGCATCGTCGATCGGGACATCCTGCCGGCGTTCCAGAACCGGCAGCTCAACGAAATCGCGGCCGATGACCTGCGCGCCCTCTGCAACAAGGTGAAGGCGCGCGGCGCGCCTGCCACCGCGGTCCACATCCGTGACATCGTGAAGCAGGTCTACGCCTTCGCCATCGTGCACGTCGAGAAGGTGGACAACCCGTCCGATGACGTGGGCGCGGC
>NZ_JAGXKC010000290.1:0-327 GCF_019091045.1 Stenotrophomonas sp. GbtcB23
CAAGCTGCGCGAGATCATCCAGGCGCAGAACGAAATGAGCCAGCGGCATGCCGAAGGGGCGATCAGCCACCGCATCAATGCCAGCCGCTTCGAGGGCGAGTTCGGCACCATGGTGACCGGGACCAATGAACTGGTTGCCGCGCATATCGGGGTCAAGATGCGCATGGTGGACCTGGTGCGCCGCTACGCCGATGGCGCCCTGTCCCAGCCGATGGAGCAGCTGCCGGGCGAAAAGGCGCGCATCACCGAGGCCGTGAACGGCGTGCGCGCCCGCCTGCAGGCGATCAATGGCGAGATCAAGCACCTGGTGGCGGCGGCCGCCGCCGG
>NZ_JAGXKC010000291.1:0-324 GCF_019091045.1 Stenotrophomonas sp. GbtcB23
GGCGTGACGGACGAAAGCGTGTTCCTGGTCGCCCTGCTGGCGGCGCACAATTTTCCGATGAGCTCGCCGGGGCATATGGGAGCGCTCTATGCCGGCGCGCGCGTGGTGCTCAGCCCCGCGGCCAACCCGGAGATCGCCTTTCCGCTGATCGAGCAGGAGCGCGTCACCATCACGGGCCTCGTGCCGCCGCTGGCCCTGCTGTGGATGAAGGCCGCCGAAAACCTCACCCACGACCTTTCGAGCCTGAAAGTGCTGCTGGTGGGCGGGGCCAAGTTCCTGCCGGAGGCGGCAAGGCGCGTCAGGCCGGTGCTCGGCTGCCAGTTG
>NZ_JAGXKC010000292.1:0-322 GCF_019091045.1 Stenotrophomonas sp. GbtcB23
ACCTCCACTACAGCCGAGTCACCGTTGGCGAGGATGCCCCCGAGTCCGTCCCGACGGACTGCATCATGATGATCGTCAGCACCGCCGGCGCCCGGGTGTCGCTGGATGCCTCGTCCCTCCGCGTGGTGGACAGGCCGGACCACCCGAATTACGCCACGGGCATCGGCATTCGCCACGGCGCGGGCGTGGTGGAACTGCTGATCGGCTCGCACATCGATGCGGGCAACGTCGGGGTGATGCTTCACGACACCCGTGGCGACGTCCGCTTGATCGTCGAGGATTCGTCGATCCTTTCCCGCCGCGGTGCGGCGATCGAGGTCCT
>NZ_JAGXKC010000293.1:0-322 GCF_019091045.1 Stenotrophomonas sp. GbtcB23
TACGCCGTTCACCCAGACACAATCAGGGCGAGGGCTGCCCGCGAAAATGAGATGATCGAGAGCGTTTGTCTCTGTCAGCCATGGATGGTCGGCCAAGCTCAACGAGACGAAATCAGCGGCACCACCACTGACCAATCCCGCACTGCCCATCAGCGCTGCATTTCCGCCTTCGACCGCTCCTTCGAAGAGGCTGAGGCCTGTCGACACGCCAGGACGCGCTATGATGTTGCGAGCCTGTTGTGCCAGCCGCTGCGGATATTCCAGCTGCCGAAGCTCTTCACCAGGATCGGCGCGCACGTTCGAATCCGAGCCGATGCCAAAC
>NZ_JAGXKC010000294.1:0-322 GCF_019091045.1 Stenotrophomonas sp. GbtcB23
CGCCACCCCCGATCCGGATGCCGCGGCTGCCGCCGCGATCGCCGAACGCCTGCGTGGCATCATCGAGAGTCAGCCCTTCGCACTGAAGGCGGCAGGCCTCATGCTCAACATCACGGCCTCGCTCGGCATCGCCTGCAATACCCATGGTGCCGAGACACCGGAACAACTCCTGAAGCAGGCCGACCGCGCTCTTTACGAAGCCAAGAACAGCGGGCGCAACAGGGTCGTCGCTGCCGCTGCCTGAGAGGCATTGGCAACCGCTTGACAATGCTTGGCGCCTCCAGATGGGACGGGGCTGTGGAAAAAAGTTTCCGATCCATCA
>NZ_JAGXKC010000295.1:0-320 GCF_019091045.1 Stenotrophomonas sp. GbtcB23
ACAGGGATGCCACTTCCTGGAAGCGGTGAGCAGTTTCTAAGGATCCGTTACTCAAAGGCACAGTAGAGGCCACTAACCGCTTTCGAAACCAGTCCATAGACCCCACGGCGGGTCGGCGCGGGTCCACACCCCGTTTCACGAACCAAATCCTGCGGGGCAGATCTACGGCTGGGTCGACAGGGAAGGAACGCTGACCGTTAGTGTGGCCATAGGCGTCCGTAGGGGCAGGGTGCGCTGGGCCTGCTAGCCCAGATGGTTGTGGATCGCAGTGATCAGCTGTTTGAAGCGATAGGGCTTTGGAAGGAACCGAGCGTAAGCAG
>NZ_JAGXKC010000296.1:0-320 GCF_019091045.1 Stenotrophomonas sp. GbtcB23
GGCCTGCACGGTGGGATCTTCCATCGTCTGCGAGCTGCCGCGCCAGACCTAATCGGAGGTCTGCGTGGCGCTACCGTCCATGCCCGCCAGCGCCGAGCCACTGCGAGCAAGGCCAAGTGCCACGACGCTCATCCGGCGCAGTGCGCGCCCTGTTTCCTGCTTTGCCACCACGTCCACCACTCCTGAAAACGGCCGCGCCGATGAAGCGCACAGTGTGGTGAGCGTGGCCGTAAAGGCGCCATGCGCCGCAGCGGCGGGGCGCGCATATTCGGCGTAAAAGCTGCCCACCAGGCCTTCTGGCGGCCCGCGTTATCATGGCG
>NZ_JAGXKC010000297.1:0-319 GCF_019091045.1 Stenotrophomonas sp. GbtcB23
GGATCGTGGGAGCCCCCTGATGCCATCGAGATTGCGTCAGACCCCCGTTTAAACGCCGATTGACATCAAACCGATCGGGAATCCCGAATCCGGTTACACGCGACATGCTTTAGACTGTTAAATTTACTCGGCAGAAACCGACTCGAATTCACCACCTTAGTCGCCTTCTTGCGCGACCTGGAAACCGAAGGCCCCGTCGAAGACGCCAGCACCGACGAGGCTTTAACGACATTGACGGAGATGAACTGCGGAACGGAAGAGACAGCGATCTAGCGGCGTTCTTTGCACCTGTGAGAAACTGGCTCACATGGGTATCGGC
>NZ_JAGXKC010000298.1:0-319 GCF_019091045.1 Stenotrophomonas sp. GbtcB23
CTGCCGGTTGCGATCCTCGCCGTCTCCTCGACGGCGAGCCTGATCCGCGTCATGCGCGCCAACATGCTGGACGAGTTGCCGAAACCCTAAGTGACGACGGCGCGCGCCAAGGGGCTTTCCGAGTTCACGCTGCTCGTCACCTACCCGTTGCGCATCGCGCTCAACCCGTTCATCTCGACGATCGCCTGGCTCTTGCCGAACCTGATTTCGGGTCCAGTCGTCGTGGCGATCGTCCTCAACCTGCCGACTGCGGCGCCGCTGCTGCTCCAGTCGCTGATGGCCCAAGACATGTATCTCGCCGGCGCTTTCGTGCTGCTGA
>NZ_JAGXKC010000299.1:0-318 GCF_019091045.1 Stenotrophomonas sp. GbtcB23
GGAGCCGTTCCTGCTGCGGCTGGTTTGCCGACACTGTCGATGTTGCCGCCTTCGTGGATTCTGCGAAGGCATCGTCCGGCGGCTAGCCGCATTTCCCAACCCACCAGGAAGCCCTGAGCATGAGCTGAAACCGCCCTCTCTGACCCCTGGAAATGACAATGCCCCCGCGTCAACGAGGGCATTAGCCTCTCGAAAGAGCGAGAGGTAGGAAGTACGAAACACCAACAGGTTTAGGCTCCTTCATTTCTTCCGCGAAGTCAAGCCGCCAGTGATGGTCGGCCAGACAGGTGTTGCCTTTACATGGGCCGGCATATGCCG